>CAMLNY010000370.1 GCA_946481405.1 uncultured Brevundimonas sp.
GTAGCCGAACTCATTGGCGATATCGAGCATCACCGCCATCTCGTCGGCGCGGTAGCAGTGATTCTGGACCAGGATCGAGCCGTCGAGAACCCCCGCGAGGGTCTCGTTCTGAAGATTGCGGGTCGGAGGCGAGCCCTCGCCCGTCTCGCGCCACTTGTCCCACTTCTCGCGATAGTCCTGGGCGGCGATGAAGGCGGCGCGATAGCCGGCGACATTGCCCATGCCGGTGGCCGGCGACTGGTTGCGGCCGCCGTAGACGCGCGAGGGGTTCTCGCCGCAGGCCATCTTCACCCCATAGGGGGCGCCCGGGAACTTCATCCCCTGCATGGTGATGGAAGGAATGTTGCGCACCGTCACAGACCGTCCGCCGAAAAGATTGGCCGAGCCGGGCAGGATCTGAAGGGTGGTGACGCCGCCGGCGCGGGCGGTGTTGAAGCCGGGGTCCTGGGGCCAGATCGAGTGTTCGGCCCAGACCTGGGCCGTGTTCGGGCTCGTCGCCTCGTTGCCGTCCGACATGCCAGTCACGCCGGGCGAGGGATAGACGCCGAGGTGGGAGTGGACGTCGATGATGCCCGGGGTCACGAAGCGGCCGCGCGCGTCGACGACGCGGTAGCCGGCGGGGACGGGCGTCGAGGCCGGTCCGACCGCCTCGACCTTGCCGTCCGACATCAGAACCACGCCGTTCTCGATCCGCTGGTCCGTGCCGGTCAGGACCGTACCGCCGACGATGGCCACGTTCTCGCGCGGCAGGGGCTGGTAGGTCGAGGGATAGGGGTCTGGGTTGGCCGCATAGTCGAGACCGCGCGCCAGGGTCCGGTCGCGCGACGGCGTCGAGGCTCCGTCACTGGCCGGCGGACTGGCCGTGTCCGTGGTGGCGCAACTGGCCAGCGCGAGGGCGCAGGCGACGACGGCGAGGCTGGGGCCCCGCAAGGCGTGACGGATCATTCGGAACGCTCCCCTGTCGCGCCGGCGGCGCGGAACGGGGCGGATTACAAAGGCGCCAAAAGCCGTCCGTCAAAGGCGGAAACATTACGGATCGGTAAGGCGACGCCGGGCCTCCGCGTCGTCGAGGTTTGCGACCTCGATCATCTTCAGCCGCGACTGTCCGCCGCGCATCAGGGACACCGTTGAGCGCGGCACGCCGAGGGCTTTCGCCAGCAGCTGGATCAGGGCGGCGTTGGCCTCGCCCTCCACCGGACGGGCGCGGACGCGGGCCCTCAGCACCGGCCGGCCTTCGGCGTCCGCCTCCCAGCCGTCGATGCGATCGACGGCCGCCCCGGGCGTCAGTCTGACCGGAAGACGGGCCATGGATCAGACGGCGCGGGTCCGGTTCCGCAGGGACAGGCAGTAAACGAGATTGATCGCGACGCTGGCGACGATCGCGCCGCAACCGATCACCACCGCCACATCGATGGGGGCGAAGATGAAAGCTCCGGTATAGATCAGGCCGCTCAACACCAGTGACCAAGCCGCAAACCGCTGAACCTTCCGGGCGCAGGCGCTGGGTGCGAAGGTCTTGGGAAGCCGGTTGCCGAAGGCGACGACCATCAGGCCGGTGGCGCCGATGACGATGCGCGTGGTCGTCTCCTGGTCGATGTAGCCCAGATTGCGGGCGGCGCTGGCGATCAGCGCCAGAACGAAGATGCCGGCGCCCCAGGCCAGGCTTTCGATAAGATCCTTGTTCATTTCGCAGGCTCCTCTGAAGGCCGGGACGATTCCGCGTCGAGGCCGAATGACTGGACGAAGCCCAGAAGGGCCTCTTCGAGCACCGAGAGTTTCAGGTGGTAGACGACCGACTTTCCGGACTTCTCCGCGTGGACCAGATCGGCCTCCTTCAGCACTGCGAAGTGCGCCGACATGGTCGGCTTGGAGACGTCGAACCGGTCACTGATCTCGCCGGCCGTCATCGGCCCCTGACGGAGCAGCTGAAGCACCCGGCGGCGCGTCGGATCGGAAAGGGCCTTGAACACCGAACTCATGAGTCGACAATTAGCTAAACGTCGAAATGAGTCAAGGGCTGTCTGCGTTGACCTGTCGTGACACCGCACTTGCACGCGGGCATCTCACGAACTAACACTGCACCAAATGGTTCAGTATTCGACAGCGCGGCTCGACCGCTCGTTCGGCGCCCTCTCCGACGCCACCCGGCGCGGAGTGCTGGAACAGCTCGGGCGCTCGGACGCCTCGATCACGGAGCTGGCGGGCCGGTTTCACATGACGCTCACGGGCATGAAGAAGCATGTCGGCGTCCTGGAAGAGGCGGGGTTCGTCACCACCGAGAAGGTCGGGCGGGTGCGGACCTGTCGTCTCGGCCTGCGCGGGCTTGAGGAGGAAGCCGCGTGGATCGAGGCCCACCGCCGTATGTGGGCGGACCGTTTCGACGCCCTGGACGGCGTCGTCGCCGAACTGAAGAACAAGCAGACTGCCGATGACTGAGCAAACGAGGATCGAACGCGCCTCGGAGCGCGAGTTCGTGGTCACCCGCACCTTCGATGCGCCCGCTCGCATCGTCTGGGAGGCCTGGACGCGGCCGGAGCTGATGAAGCGTTGGTGGGTTCCCAAGTCCATGCCCATGACGCTGCGGTCGCTGGACATGGATGTGCGCGTCGGCGGCGGCTACCGGCTGGTGTTCGGCGACGAGGGGTCCGAGGGCATGGCCTTCGTTGGCCGGTACAAGGAGGTCGATCCGCCCGCCCGTCTCGTCTGGACGAACGAGGAGGAAGAGGACGGGGCCGTCACCACCGTGACCTTCGAGGAGAAGAACGGCCGGACGCTGGTGACGGTCAGCGAGCTCTATCGGTCGAAGGAGGCGCTGGAGCGGAACCACGGCGCCGAGGAAGGCCTGCCCGAACAGTTCGGACAGCTGGAAC
>CAMLNY010000371.1 GCA_946481405.1 uncultured Brevundimonas sp.
CGTACATGCCCGCGCGGAGCCCGACGCGTGGGTCGGGGCTCGGCGCGCTGGCCGACATCGACGGCGAACGGGCCGGCGACGGCGCACCGGCGCTCGTGGTCGGCGTCGCCTGGGCGCTGGGCCGTCTGCCCGCCTCCATCACGGCCGTCACCATCCTGATCCAGCCGATCTTCGCCGCCGTTCTGGGCTGGATCGTCTTCGGCGAGACCCTGGCCCCGGTTCAGGCCCTGGGCGGCGCGCTCGTCCTGGCCGCGATCGTCCTGGCCCAATGGTCGAACCGGCCCAAAAGCAAAACGGGCGCGGCTCCCGAAGGAACCGCGCCCGCCTGATCGTCGACTTGGCGACCTTGATCCGGATGGATCAGAGGAGCTTGAGGTCCACGGCCGAGGTCTTGCCGCGCTGGGATTCCAGCTCGTACGAAACCTTGGCGTTTTCATCGAGGCCCGTCAGGCCAGCCTTTTGAACGGCGGTGATGTGCACGAACACATCGTTGCCGCCCGTTTCGGGCTGGATGAAACCGAAGCCCTTGGTGGGGTTGAACCACTTGACCGTACCGGTCGGCATTGTGCGTCTCCATAAACGCGCTTTTCCAGGCGAGCGCCCTTTCTGAGGGGCCCGACAATCCATCTGGACAGCTCGTTCATCGAAGGAGCGAAACGCAGGTTTGGACCCCACGCGAAATCCGGATTGCGCAGGTGTTTTCTATCAGCAGCAAAGCCCGGTCAACCGGAAACGATTCGTGCGCCGGGCGAGCGTTCGTGGAACGAAATTATGCGCACAGCCCGCGAGGGGCTCCATCGAGGTGAAGATGATCCCTGTGCGCCTCATTATAGTCGGGGCTCAGCACCGTCGAAAACACCCGGCACGCCCCCTCACGCAGCCGCTTCAGAAGCCGGGAACCCTCTGATCCGGCTGGCCCTTGTCCGTCCCAGTCGCTCTCGACCGACACTGTCCGCCCGTCTGCCAGGGTGACCGAGGCGACGTCCAGCGCATTGGCCCGCGCATGCTCGCTGGGCCGGTCCGACACCTCGGTGGAGCCATAGATCCGGCGACAGGCGTAGGTGCCGAAGTTGTTCACCGCGACCGGCCGAGAGCCGTAGATCTCCTCCGTCGCCGGACGCAGAACCTGCCGGTCCCAGATGACGTAGCGCACCGCCAGGGGGCACTGCATGGTCAGACCGCCCGGCTTGAGCGGCGTGACAGCCCCGCCGGTGATGGTCACCGCGCCCCGCACCTGACAGAAGCCGCCGTCATCCCGGTCTTCCGCCGGCCGGACCTCCACGCCTGCATCCCGGAGCGTCTGCAGACAGGCGTCGGTCGCGCCCCGCACCTCCTCGGGCGAGGCGCCGAAAGGAACCTGGAAGTCCGCCACCTTGGCCCCCGTCGCCTGACCCACCGGATGGTTCAGGTCCAGCGGCTTCCAGGGCAGGTCCTGCGGCGGGGCGAAGGCGTTCAGCAGGGCGAAAGCCGCGCAGACGCCCAGCGCCAGCTCCCACATCAGGTTCCAGAAATCGGCGAAATCGCGCTTCATGCCACCAGACAATGAACGGGAGCCGTGAAGGTAACAATCGCTCTGGATTTTCCGGGCCGCCCCGAGGCACGGTGCGGGAAAGATGCGAGGGAACCCCGATGGGCAAAAAGGACGAGTACGAGACCGATCTGGAGGCGCTTCAGATCGAACTGGTCGCTACCCAGGCCTGGGCGATCGAACAGGGGCTGAAGGTCCTGGTGGTGTTCGAGGGCCGCGACACCGCCGGCAAGGACGGGGCCATCAAGCGGATCACCGAGTTCGCCTCCCCGCGCCAGACCCGCGTCGTCGCCCTGCCCAAGCCCACCGAGCGCGAGACCGGCCAGTGGTATTTCCAGCGCTACGTCCCCCACCTGCCGTCGGCGGGCGAGTTCGTCCTGTTCAACCGCTCCTGGTACAATCGGGCGGGCGTCGAGCCGGTGATGGGCTTCTGCACCCCCGAACAGCGCGAACAGTTCCTCGACGACGTGCCGAAGTTCGAGAAGATGCTGACGAACTCAGGCGTGATCCTGATCAAGTTCTGGCTCGACATTTCGAAGGACGAACAGGCCAAACGCCTGACCGAGCGAACGACCGATCCGCTCAAGCGCTTCAAGGTCTCGTCCCTCGACGCCGAGGCCCAGAAGCGCTGGGACGCCTACACTGCCGCCCGCGACCGGATGCTGGCCGAAACCCATTCGAGGGAGACGCCCTGGACCGTTGTCGCCACCGACGACAAGAAGAGCGCCCGTCTCAACATCATCCGCCACATCCTCCAGCGCATCGACCGCCCGGAAGCGAAACTGGAGAAGCCGGACAAGGACGTCGTCTTCAGCGCCGATCAGGCGAAGGGCCGCCTGAAGGGCTGACGACGGAATCCCCTCGCCGCCCCGTGGAACATCCCGGGGCTTGCACGAGGAGCATCTGATGACCGGTCTCTCACGCCGCGGCCTCGTCGCGACCGCCGCCCTGTGTCTCGCGGCCGGTCCGGCGCTGGCCCAGTCCCGCCCGCGGCTGCTCGACCGGCGGGGCCAGAGGGCGGGCGGCGCCTCCGACGAGCCCCGGCGACGGGTCTCCACCGGCGCCGACCCGCTGCAGTTCTACGACCTCTACGGCGGTCAGGGCACGGGGCCGGTCCTCGCCTTCATCCACGGCGGCGGCTGGTCGCGCGGCGAGGCGACCATGGTCCACGCCCTGCCCGACTATGCGGAGCGCCACGGCCTGACCCTGGCCTCGATCAGCTACCGGCTGGTCCCGGCCGTCACGCCGCGCCGGTCAGCGGCGCCCGGTCGACGAGCGCGACAGCTCGCTCGACGATGTCGGGGTCGAAACCGTCCAGCGAGAGCTCCTCGCGCGACTGG
>CAMLNY010000372.1 GCA_946481405.1 uncultured Brevundimonas sp.
TGACCATCATCCAGCAGGTCACCCCCAACGCCACCGTGCAGGTGGCGCGCGGCTCCAACTCGACCCTGATCAGCTTCATCCGCGGCGTCGGCCAGCAGGATCCGCTGTGGGGCTTCGAACCGGGCGTCGGCCTCTACATCGACGACGTCTATGTCGCTCGCCCGCAGGGCGCCGTGCTCGACATCTTCGACGTGGACCGCATCGAAGTGCTGCGCGGGCCGCAGGGCACGCTCTACGGCCGCAACACCATCGGCGGCGCGATCAAATATGTGACCAGGCGCCTCGGCGACGAGTTCGAGTTCATGGGTCGCGGCACCGTCGGCAGCTACAACCAGCGCGACGTCCTGCTCTCGGCCAGCCTGCCGCTGGGCGATACCTTCGCGGTGGGCGGCGCCTTCGCCAAATACGACCGCGACGGCTTCGGCACCAACCTGTTCACGGGCGAGGAGCAGTACGACAAGGACGTGACGGCCTATCGTCTGAGCGCCGAATGGACCCCGACCGACCAGCTGTTCGTGCGCTATGCCTGGGACCGCGTCGAGGATGACTCGGCTCCGCGTCACGGCCACCGCGAGGTCAACTCGACCACGGGCGGCTACACGCCTCCGGCCAATATCTACGACACCAACGCCGGCATCGTCGGCAACCAGGAAGTCGAGACCCAGGGTTCGGCCCTGACCGTTGAATACACCGTCAACGACAGCCTGACCCTGAAGTCGATCTCGGCCTGGCGCAGCGGCGATACGGCCACGGTCATCGACTTCGACCAGACGCCGCTGCCGACCCTGGACGTTCCGGCCATCTATTCGGACAACCAGTTCACGCAGGAACTGCAGGCCCTGTTCTCGGGCGACAACTGGTCCGGCGTCGCCGGCCTGTTCTATCTGGACGGCGAATCCTCCGGCGTGTTCGACACCATCGCCGGCAACCTGGGCGTCTCGATCGCCGCGGCCGGCTACGTCAACACCGAGTCGCTCTCGGCCTATGCCGACTTCAGCTACGACTTCTCGGACCGTCTGCACGCCTCGATCGGCGGCCGCTGGACCCAGGACAAGAAGGACGCCGGCGTCCAGCGCTTCTTCTATCTCGGCGCGACCCGTTCGCCGCTGACCGGTGGGACCGTGCGTCCGATCCTGCAGACCCGCACCAACTACACGGCCTCGGACACCTTCGAGAAGTTCACGCCGCGTGTCAGCGTCTCCTATGACCTGACCGAGGAACTGACCGGCTACGGCTCGATCTCGCAAGGCTTCAAGTCCGGCGGTTGGGACATGCGCGGCGACGCCTTCCTGGTGCCCCAGACGGTCAACGGCTATCAGCCCGAAACGGTCACCACCTATGAGCTGGGCCTGAAGGGCACGGCGTTCGACCGTCGCCTGTCGTTCGCCTCGGCCGCCTTCTACTCGGACTACAAGGACCAGCAGATCACGACCCAGCAGGTCGCGACCCCGCCGGCCACGGGCATCGCATCGGTGGTCGATAACGCCGGCGCCTCGACCATCTACGGCTTCGAGTTCGAAGGCCGGGCCTTCCTGACCGACAATCTGACGTCCAACTTCTCCGTCGGCTACCTCCACAACGAGTTCGACAAGTTCGTCACCCTCGTCACGGGTTCGCCGGTGGACATCTCCAACACCCGCGAGCCGCAGAACTCGCCGGATTGGTCGGCCTTCTGGAGCGTCACCTGGACCGGCGACGTGGCTGGCGGCGAACTGGCCGTCACGCCGTCGCTGTCCTACCGCTCGGACTACCACCTCTTCGACGCGCCGGACCCGATCCTGGACCAGGGCGCCTACACCCTGGTCGATCTGGCCGCGATCTGGACGGCCCCGAACGGCCATTACCAGGTTGCCCTGACCGGCAAGAACCTGACGGACGAGGAGTACAAGGTGGGCGGCTACAACTTCGCCGGCGCCAGCTTCAACAACTCGATCTCGGCCTTCTATGGCCCGCCGCGCACATTCTCGGCGTCGGTCACCGTCCGGTACTGATCCAGGTTCGTGACGCTAACGCTTGCCGCGCGGCGGCTCGCTGCTTGAGCGGATGACGCGACTGGGGCGGCGGTTCGAAGGAGCCGCCGCCCTTTTTCTTTTGCAGCCTGACCGGCCCCCGCTACGGTCTAGGCAAGGACCGAGAGTCCAGGAGGAAACCCATGACCGATCAGGCCGCCGTCGGGCCCGTGAAGCCCAGTCCCGCGCGCTACTACGTGCTGGGGGTTCTGGTCTTCGTCTACATGCTGAACTTCCTCGACCGGCAGATCATCGGCATCCTGGCCGCCCCGCTGAAGGCGGAGTTCCAGTTGTCGGACACCCAGTTCGGCCTGCTGGGCGGTCTGGCCTTCGCCTCGGTCTATACGAGCCTTGCCATTCCCCTGGCCTGGCTGGCCGACCGGTTCAGCCGGGTCTGGATCATGACCCTCGCGCTCGCCACCTGGTCCGGCTTCACGGCCCTGTGCGGGTTCGCGGGATCGTTCACCCAGCTGTTCCTCGCCCGCATGGGCGTCGGCGTCGGCGAGGCCGGGGGCGCCCCGCCCGCCTATTCGCTGGTGTCGGACTATTTCCCCAAGGAGCAGCGAGCACGGGCTCTGGCGGTCTATTCCTTCGGCATTCCCATCGGCACGGCGGCCGGCACACTGGTCGGCGGGGTTCTGGCGGCCCAGTACGGCTGGCGCACGGCCTTCATCGTCGTGGGTCTGATCGGCGTCGTCGTGGCTCCCCTGCTGCGCCTGACGGTCAAGGATCCGAAGCGCGGCGGGCTGGACCAGCCGACGGCCGCCGCCGAGACCCCGCTCGGCAAGGTGACCGGGCGCAGCGAGTTCTCGATGGCGGCGGTCGCCGCCCGCGAGGCGTTGGGCGAGGCGGGGCTGA
>CAMLNY010000373.1 GCA_946481405.1 uncultured Brevundimonas sp.
GGTTCTTGCGGAACTCCTTCTCACCGACCGAGATGGCGACCGGCGCCTTGCCGCAGCCGTACAGAATGCCCGGGACAGCGCCCGAGCGACGGGCTTCGCGCGCGCCGCCGGTGCCGGTGTTCTCGCGGACGTCCACGTTCAGAATGATCTCGGCCATCTGGCTCGCCTCAACAACAAAAACGCCTGCGCAGACTTCGCTGCCCGCACGGCGGGGTCATCAACCCTCGAATTCAAGAGCGCGGGTCATTACACGCAAGCGACGGCGTGTGCAACCGGCCTTGAACGCCGATCTAGTTGGCGCTCGGAGCGGGCGCGGACAGGGAGGCGGTGGTCGCCTCGACGGCCACCGGGGTCACGTCGGCCGTCACCACGGCGGGATCGGGCTGGACCGGTACCGTCGCCTGGGTCGTGCAGGTCGCCAGATCGCGCACGACGTGGCGTCCGAGGCAGAACATGTCCTCATAGCTGGGGCGCGCGGCGGCCAGGCACTGGAACAGGTTCAGCTTGGACATATCCAGACAGAACTGGGCGTTGGTCTCGATCGACAGGGCCTCGGTGTTGGCGCGGGCGTCGTCGCCGGCCGCGCCGAGCGCCGCCAGCGCCGCGATGGCGAGGGCGTTGACCACTGCAGGGGTATAGGGCGGCCGGTGGGTCGCGGCGGGCAGGTTCAGGCCCGATCCCGAGTTGGCGGCGGTGAACAGCCGCATCGATTCCTCGGCCGAGGGCAGCATCTGGCCGGCCGAGATCGTCTTGACCGACTCAAGACGCACCTCGCGGCTGGCGATCGGCGTCACGGCCCAGCGGCGACGGGGATCGCGGCGTTCCTGGATTGTATAGGCGTCGGCCTCCACGCCGTCGGCGATGGTCGTCAGGGCGGCGATGTCCTGGCCCAGGGTGGTGATGATCAGGCCGGCGGCCACCTCGGCGCCCGGCAGGTTGGCGGCATAGGCCGGGTCTCGGATGATATTGGCGACCACGTCGGCGCGCTGCTGCGGATCGTTGGCGTAGGTGCGAACTCCCGCCACGAACTCCGGCGACTGCAGCGCCAGGATGGAGGCGTAGGCGATCATGCCGCGCGACAGGGTGGCCGGGTCATAGGCCGCGCCCTTGCGCATGGCGGCCTGGATCGATTCCGCGTCTTGGAAGCCGCCGGCCTGGATCGTGCCGACCTCACGGATAAAGGTGACGTAGATGGAGGCGGCCTGGGCCACGCCCTCGTTCAGGCTCACCGCCGGCGGGGGCGGCGGGGGCGGCGGCGGCGGGGGCGGCGGCGCTTCCGGCGTGCTGCACGACACCAGAAGTGCGGCCGCGGCGGCTGCGGCGAGGGCGAGGCCGCGATGCGGAAGGGCCAGGCGCATGGTGGATTCCCCCATAAGGATACAGCGGCGTTCTCCCGACGCCGTGTCATGGGGCTTATAAGCCTTCCCCAGGGTTTTCCGACCGTTAATCGCCCGACAGGCGTTCAACTTCCCGGCGCCTCACGGCCACGCTAGCCGTTCGGGCCGGAGTTCAGCCGCTGGGTCGCGGTGAGGGCGGGAGGCGGCGCGGTGGGCGTCGGCTGGACCGGCGTCGGCTGCGGCGCGGACTGAAGCGGCGCGGGCGTGATCATGGGCGCGGGAGTGATCGACGGTTCCGGCGGCGCCCGCCGGGGTTCTGGCGCACGCTCGGCCGGGCCCCGGCTCTGGGTCGGATTGCCCACGGTAATGATGGCAGCCGGCAGGGCGGCGCCCCGCGCGCAGGTCGACAGGTCCCGGATCACATGGCGGCCGAGGCAGAACATGTCCTCATAGGTCGGACGCGCCGCCGCCATGCACTGGAACAGGTTCAGCTTCGAACTGGCAAGGCAGTCCTGGCTGGCGCGGTCGTACTGCAGGGCGTCGGTGTTGGCCCGGGCGTTGTCCCCGGCAGCGCCGAGCGCGGCCAGGGCCGCCATGGCGATGGCGTTGGTGACCGATGGCGCATAGGGGGCGCGGCGCGTCCGGCCCGCGCTGACGCCCAGACCCGACCCTGTGTTCGAGGCCGCGTAGAGGCGCGCCGTCTCTGAGGAGGAGGGCGTGACCGGACGGTCGGACAGGTCTTTCAGCGTCTGCAGCCGGCCCTCGCGGTTCGCGGCCGTGGCGCGGCCCCAGCCGTTCCGCTGATCGCCCGTGTACTGGATGTTGTAGGCGTCGCTCTCGACCGAGTCGGCGGCGGTCGACAGGGCGACGATGTCGGCCTCCAGCACTCCCATGACCAGACTGGCGGCGGCCTCGGCGCCCGGCAGGGTCGAGGCGTAGGCCGGGTTGGCGACGATGCGATCGATGATCTGGCGGCGTGCTTCGGGTTCGGCCCCGGCCGTGCGTACGCCCGAGACGAACTCAGGCGACTGCAGCGCCAGGATGGAGGCGTAGGCCACCAGACCGCGCGAGATCTGGTTGGGATCGGACGCCGCACCGCGACGCAGGGCGGCCTGCACCTCTTCCGGGCTGGCGAAGCCGCCCCGGATGGTCGCCATGTCCCGGGTGTATGTCAGATAGACGGCGGCCGAGCGGGCCACGCTGTCGTTCAGGGCCACCGGCGGCGGCAGACGGGCGGCGCGGGCGGCGGCCTCCTGCGCCGCCGCGACGGCGGCGATCCGCATCTCCTCAGCCTCAAGCTCGGCGCGGCTGGGCCCGCAGCCGGCCAGAAGGCCCGCGACGGCGAGGGCGGCCAGGGCGGCGCCCCGGCGGGAGAAGGTCAGACGCATAGGCGGGTCCCCGAAAGCTTGACCTGTCTCAAACGCCCAGTCCGGCCGTTTTGAGGCAAGGCTTCCGACGATTTCGTGATCCGAGCCTTATCCGGAAAAGTGTGAGCGGTTTTCCGGTCGGATCAGGCGCCGATATG
>CAMLNY010000374.1 GCA_946481405.1 uncultured Brevundimonas sp.
CCGGACCAAAGTCGGCTTGCACTTGCCGCCCGCGGAACGCGACACCGCCGCCCGGCATCGGCTGAAGGATGTCGAGGCGGTCCTGAAGCAGATCGAGCAACCCGAAGGCAAACCCCGCCGCATCCTCGAGGTCTGGAACAAGACCGACCTTCTCGACGGCGAGGCCCGCGAGGCGGTCGAGGGTCAGGCCGCGCGCTCCGGCAACGCCGCCGTCGCCGTCTCCGCCGCCTGGCTCGTCTGGCGGGCGCGCGAGGGCGACCGCGACGCCCTCTACGCCGTGCCGCTCGCCGGCGGGGAGGGGATTGAGGCCCTGCGCCAGACGATCACCGACCTGATCGACGACGATCCGGAGACCGAAGTGGTTCTGCAGCCGTCACAGGGCGACGCCCTCGCCTGGCTCTACGAGCATGGCCGCGTCACCGGCCGCGAGACGGACGACGAGGGCCGCACCCATCTGACCGTCCGGCTGGACCCCCAGGCCATGGGCCGGTTCGAGCGACAGTTCGGCGCCGCCTGAAGCGGCGCGGCGAGGCCGGGGTCCGCACCATGAGAGCCGCTACGACGGGTCGCTCCAGCGGCTGGCGCCGCTCTGCCTGAACCGTCCGCGCACGACCAGGCCATCCTCGCCGTATTCCCGTTCGAACGCGCCGCCGAGCTCATTCCTGGCCACGCGATCCATCAGGCGCGTTCCGAAACCCGAGGCGGCCGGGGGCAGGACGGGGCCTGCGCCGGTCTCGCGCCACTCGAGCTCGAAACCGCCATCTCCGGTCGTGGCCCAGCTCAGGCTCACCCTGCCATTGGCCGCCGCGAGCGCCCCGTACTTGAGACTGTTGGTCTCGAGCTCGTGCAGGCACATGCACAAGCCCAGGGCGGCCTCCGGCTTCAGAAGCACGGCCGGTCCCAGCGCGCTTATCCGGTCGCCATTCTGACCGGCGCAACGCAGCACGAGGTCCCGGATATCGACTTCGGTCCACGTCGTGCGCGTCAACAGATCGTGCGCCTCCCCCAGTGCGACCAGGCGACCCTGAAACTTCCTTGCCGCGTCGCCATCGCCTGCTCGCAAGGTCTGGACGGCCAGCGCCTGAACGGTCGCAAGCGTGTTCTTCACCCGGTGATTGAGTTCTTTGATCAGCAGTTTCTGGCGATCCGACCTCATTCTGAGTTCTGCCGAGGCCAGAACCAGTGAGGCCTGAACGCTGTCGAATTCCGTGATCCCGCCGTCACGGCGATCGATCTCGTGACCGTGGCCGACGGCGACAGCATCCGCCTGAAGCGCCCGCGCTTCGCCGGCGATGACACGCGCCAGCCTGTGCATCACCCAGAAGCTGCCGATGCCGATCAGAAGAATCAGGGCCGCAAGCCCGATGGCGTTGGCCCAGATCGCAGCTTCCAGCTGTTCCCGGGGCACGACGACCATCGCCGTCCAGCCCGACAGAGCGGATCGATGAAACGCCACCATGGTCCGCTCGCCGTCGAGCGATCGGCTCGGAACCACGCCTTCGGCGGTTCGCGCCATCGCTTCACGCATCTGGTCCGTCGCCAGTCGCCCAAGGTAGCGGGCGTGATCCCGCGTGCGCGCGACGACCCGGTGCTTGCCGTCCACCACCGTGACCATGCCGCCTGCAGGCAGCGTCGTGGCGCTGACGGCTCTCAGGATCAATTCCGGCGAGAGAACGAGGGAGACGACCAGATCGTCCGATCCCTGCAGCACCGGGGCGTCGATGGCGACGACCGGCCGGGCCGACTTTGTGCCGGTGAACAGATCCGAGACCCTCGCTCGACGCTCGTTGACGGCCGCCAGAATGTTCGCGGGGCGCGGCAACCCGGTTTCAGCGGAACTCGTCACCCCGGGATAGGTGTTCAAGACGGTCCTCCCGCTGGCGTCGCTGATGGCGATCCAGCGCGTCGGGCCGGGTTCGAGTCTGTCGATCCTCGCCCGGGTCGCCGGCCAGTCGCGCCTCGCCACGGCCTCGGAGGCCGCGATGGCCTCGGCCGTGGCGATCTCGCGCGCGATATAGGTATCGACAGCAGCGGAAACGGCCTCGGCCTTGGCGGCCAGCGCGCGCTCCTGCGCTCGCCGAGCTTCGAGCGCGTTTATCGTGACAAGGGCCGCCAGGGAGAGGGCGGCGGGAATCGTCACGCTGAGAATCAGCGCGGCGAGACGCGCACCTAGCGACCTTCCCCACCCGGAACCGTTCATCCACCCACCCATGCGTCAGACCGAAAGCCAAGCTCAGCAGTAAGTTCCTGTGTCTGGATGCCTACAAAGGCGGGCTCGCACCGCCGCAAGGCAAGCTGCGGTCCCCGCGGAGTCCTGAGCGGCGCATCCGATTCCGAGGCAGCGGCATGCCAACCTCCTGACATGCCCTCAACCACCCAATTCGATCCGCTCTCCATCGACTTGCCCTGCTGCGCTTCGTCCGGGTCTGGACCTGGTTGCGCCTGACCCTGTTCCGCGCGCGCCGAAAAGGCCCGACGCCCCGGGTCGGCCTGCGCCTCACCGCCGTCATGTCGCTGGCGGGCGTGCGCGGCGCGCTCCTCGTCCTTGCCGGAGCGCTCCTGCTCGCGGGCAGCCTTCGAAGCGCCGGCGACGGTGAAATTCAGCTTGGCCTTCAGCTCACCCTTGGCGAGGAGGCGGACGCCGTCCTTGCCACCGCGGGTCAGGCCAGCAGCGTTCAGCTCGGTCTGGGTCACGTCGGTCGCGGTCAGCTTGCCAGCGTCGATCGCCTTCTGGATCGCGCCGATGTTCACCTCGGCATAATCCTTGGCGAAGATGTTGTTGAAGCCGCGCTTCGGGATGCGCATGTGGAGCGGCATCTGGCCACCCTCGAAGCCGTTGATGGCGACGCCCG
>CAMLNY010000375.1 GCA_946481405.1 uncultured Brevundimonas sp.
GAGCGGGTGACGCCGGTGACCATCCCGTCGGCGTAGCCCAGCGCCACGGTGGCCGCCGCAAAGGCGTTGCGGTCCTGGTTGATCATCCGCTGCACGTCGCGGCGCAGATAACCGCGCCGCTGCAGCTTGGCGTAGAGCCAGTCGGTGTACTCGACGTTCTTGTCCGAGACGCGGGCGTTGACGATCTCGATGCCCATCTCGTCGAAGTTCAGGCCCGCCTCGGCGGCGTTCTTGCGGATCAGGTCCTCGCGGCCGATCAGGATCGGCGTGCCCAGCTCTGCCTGTTTGAAGGCCCAGGCGGCGCGGATGACTGGCGATTCCTCCCCCTCGGCGAAGACCACCCGCTTGTTCGGGGCGGCGCGCACAGCCGAGGAGATCTTCTGCATCAGGGCGGCGGACGGATCGACGCGCTCGCGCAGGGCGGCGCGGTACTCGTCCATGTCGTCGATGGCGACCCGCGCCACGCCGGTGTCCATCGCGGCCTGGGCCACGAACGGCGGGATGTACCAGATCAGGCGCGGATCGAACGGGGTGGGGATGATGTATTCCGGCCCGAACTTCAGCTTGCGGCCGCGATAGGCCACCGCGACCTCGTCCGGCACATCCTCGCGCGCCAGCTGGGCGATGGCGTGGGCGCAGGCGATCTTCATCTCGTGATTGACGCGCCGCGCCCGGACGTCGAGCGCCCCCCGGAACAGATAGGGGAAGGCCAGGACGTTGTTGACCTGGTTCACATAGTCCGAGCGGCCCGTGGCGATGATGGCGTCGGAGCGGACCGACAGCACATCCTCCGGCGTGATCTCCGGATCGGGGTTGGCCATGGCGAAGATGATCGGGTTGGGGGCCATGGAGGCCACCATCTCCTTGGTTATCGCGCCCTTGGCGGCCAGGCCCAGAACCACGTCGGCGCCGACCATCGCTTCGGCCAGGGTCCGGTGCGGCGTGTCGGTGGCGTGTGCGGCCTTCCACTGGTCCATCCCGGTGGGGCGGCCCTTGTAGACCACGCCGTCGCGGTCGACGATCACGGTGTTCTCGGCCCTGACGCCCGCAGCCTTCATCAGGCCGATGGAGGACAGGCCCGCCGCGCCCGCGCCGGCCAGAACCACCTTCAGGTCTTCCAGCTTCTTGCCGACGATATGGGCCGCATTGATCAGGCCGGCGGTCGAGATGATGGCCGTGCCGTGCTGGTCGTCATGGAAGACGGGGATGTCCAGCAAGTCCTGAAGCTCGCTTTCGATGACGAAGCATTCCGGGGACTTGATGTCCTCCAGATTGATGCCGCCCCAGGTGTCGCCGATGTTCTTGACGACGGTGATGAACTCGGTCGGATCGGTGGTCTTCACCTCGATGTCGAAGCTGTCGACGTCGGCGAACCGTTTGAACAGGACGGACTTGCCCTCCATCACCGGCTTGGAGGCCATGTGGCCGAGGTTGCCCAGACCCAGGATGGCCGTGCCGTTCGATATGACGGCGACCAGATTGCCCTTGGAAGTGTAGTCGTAGGCCTTGTCCGCATCCTCGGCGATGGCCAGCACCGGCACCGCCACGCCCGGCGAATAGGCCAGCGACAGGTCCCGCTGGGTCGCCATGGGTTTGATCGGCGCCATGGAGATCTTGCCCGGGTGCGGCAGCCGGTGGAAATCGAGCGCCTCCTGATTGGAGAAGGTCTGCTTGTCGGTCTGGTCGGGCATGCGGGGTCTCGGGCGCTTCGGGCGTGTTCGTCCTAGCCTTGGCCTTCCCCGACGACAACCGCCGACCCCGGATGAGCGAGGATCACAGGTCCAGAACGCCCGTCCGCTCGACCTCGACCGGGCCGGTCATGAAGACATGGCCCGCGGCCCCATTCTCGTCAGGGGCCCGTCCACGATCACCGTGGCCTTGCGCTCCGTCAGGCCGCGCCGCGCACAGGCGACCAGCGCCGCGCATGCGCCGGTGCCGCAGGCCTTCGTCAGGCCGGCCCCGCGCTCGAACACCCGCAAACGAATGCGGTCCGGGCCCAGCACATGGGCGAAGCCGACGTTCACGCCTTCCGGAAACAGCGGGTGATGCTCGATCAGCGACCCGGTCCCGACCACGAAGGCGTCGTCCAGCCGGTCGGTGAAGAAGACCACATGCGGATTGCCCATGGAGACGGCGCCGGGCGTATGCACGACCGGATCGTCGATCGGCCCGACCTGCAGCTCGATGCCGCGGCTGTCCATTTCCTCGGCCAGCGGGATCTCGCGCCAGTCCAGCCGGGGCGGTCCCATGTCCACCGTGATCCGGTTCGGACCCGCATTTTGTGCGATCGTCCGCCCGCCCAGGGTGTCGATCGTCACCTTTTCCGCACCGCTCGCCTGCATCAGCATCCAGCCGACGCAGCGGAGCGCATTTCCGCAAGTCTCCACTGTCCCGCCGTCGGCGTTCCACACCCGCATGAAGGCGTCGGCGCCCTCCGACGGCTCGATGGCGATCAGCTGGTCGAACCCCTCGCCCGTCTTGCGGTCGCCCAGAGCGCGCACGGCGTCGGGACCGGGCGCGAAGGGCCGGTCGAGGGCGTTGACGACGACGAAGTCGTTGCCGGCGCCGTTCATCTTGACGAAGGGGCGGGTCATTTCGCGATCCATATAGGGCCGATCCGCGTTATGGCGAAGCATGGCCGCCAAACCCGCCCCTGATGACCGTCCGGCGCGCAAGCGTCACGGGCTGGAGTTCCGGGCCCGGATGCGGTTCCTCTATCACGGCAATACGCCGACGGCGGTGCGCTTCCGGCTGGCGGTGATCGTCATCGATCTGGCCATCATCGCCTTCTTCGTCGCCGCCCCGGTGCTGCTCTGCCAGACACGCTGCCGGCTCGACGGGCTGCGCG
>CAMLNY010000376.1 GCA_946481405.1 uncultured Brevundimonas sp.
CGGCGGCGTGGCGGATGCGGACGGCGAACGGCTCATCCACATCCAGAATGGCGGCGAGGGCTTCCGGGTCCCGGGCCTCGACCAGCGGACCGCCGAGGGCCGAGCCGGTGGGCGCGTAGGCGGCCGGGTTCAGGCCAGCGAGGCGGAAGGCGAGGCGCAGGCGTTCGGCGCGGGTCTGGGCGAAGTCGCCGGCGCGTTCGATCAGACGCTCCTGATCCATGCGGACCGCGACGATGCGCTGGACCGGGCGGCCGTGATCCGCGCCGAGCGGGGCGGCCGGGGCGAGGGCTTGTTCGGCGCCGTCGACGCCGTGGAACAAGGTCATGACGTTGGTCAGGGCAGCGTGGCGGCGCTCGACCATATTGGCCATTTCGTCGAGGCCGCCTGTCGTGGCCGACATGCGGACGACGGCGGTCTCAAGACGGGCCTGCAGGTCGGCATTCAGGCGTTCGGAGGCGGCGCGCGCCTTCACGACCTCGGAATCGGCCTGGGTCTGGGCGATGATGTCGAAGAGGAAGCCGCCCGAGGCGACGAGGGTCCAGGCGGCGGCGACGACTGCGACACCGGCCATCAGCATCTGTTTGCCGCTGGTCAGGACGTGACCGCGGATCTCACCG
Organism: uncultured Brevundimonas sp.; assembly: GCA_946481405.1. The sequence goes on from CAMLNY010000376.1 coordinate 618, forward strand.
TCGGTTCGAAGGAAGAGATGGCGTTCCGGAAACCATCGCTGGATCAAAGAGCGCCTGACGACCCCTTGTTCTTCTTGCATTTGAACACGCCCCCACACGTCCGGCGCGTTTTATCAATGACTTGTCCGGAAACGGCAAGACCGTTCACGCAATGTTAACCACGTTGGGCGGTCGGCACGCCCAAAACGAATCTCGTCAAGCGAAGATTCGTGCGTGAGGGGTATTTCGATAGACTGTCAGGGGTGGTCGCTAAACTTGGTCGATCTGCCGGCGGCCAGATCAAAGCTCTTTGGCGGCGGCGAGAACGGCCTCGGCGTGGCCCTTGACCCGGACCTGACGCCAGACCTGACGAACCACGCCCGCCGCGTCGACGAGGAAGGTGGCGCGCTCGATGCCCATATATTCGCGGCCGTAGAGCTTCTTCAGCACCCAGACGCCCCAGGCCTCGGTGACAGCGCCGCCCTCATCCGAGCCGAGGACGACCTTGAGATCGTGCCTGGCCTTGAAGCGATCGAGCTTCTTCACCGGGTCGTGCGAGACGCCGATGACCGCGACGCCGGCGGCGGCGAAGTCGGGGGCGAGGGTCGAGAAGTCGATAGCTTCGTTGGTGCAACTGGGCGTGTCGGCCTTCGGATAGAAGAAGACGACGGTCGGACCGTTGAGGGTCGCGCGACCGCCGCCGTCGGCGGGGATGTCGAACGCGGGGGCTTTCGAGCCTTCGATGATGTCGGCCATGACGATCAGACCGGACGGACCAGCAGGAGCTTCTTCTTGCCCGCCGCCAGCTTGAGGACGCCGTCGGCATTGACGTCGGAGGCCTCGATCAGGCGCGAGCCGTCGGCGATGGCCTCGTCGTTGAGGCGAAGGCCGCCGCCCTGGGCCAGGCGACGCGCCTCGCCGTTCGAGGCGGTCAGACCCGCCTTGGTCGCGACGGCCGCGAGCATGGCGCCGATGACCTCGGACGAGAGCAGTTCGACGGTCGGCAGGTCGGCGGACAGGGTTCCCTGTTCGAAGGCGCTCTCGGCGGCCGCGCGCGCGGAGGCGGCGGCGTCGGCTCCGTGCAGCATCGTGGTCGCCGCGTCGGCCAGGGCCTTCTTGGCGTCGTTGATCGCGGCGCCTTCCAGCGCCTCGAAGCCGGCGATCTCCTCCAGCGGCAGGTCCGTGAACAGGCGCATGAAGCGGCCGACGTCGGCATCCTCGGCGTTGCGCCAGAACTGCCAGTAGTCGTAGGGGCTGAGCTGTTCGGCGTTCAGCCACACGGCGCCTTGGGCCGTCTTGCCCATCTTGCCGCCCGAGGCCGTGGTCAGCAGCGGCGTCGTCAGGCCGAAGGCGGCCTTCTGGTCCACGCGACGGACCAGGTCGACGCCCGAGACGATGTTGCCCCACTGGTCCGAGCCGCCCATCTGCAGCGTGACCGAGTCGAACGCGAGCATCCGGTTGACCGTGAAATGGGTCCCGTAGTCGCGCAGGAATTCGATGTAGCCGTATTTCGACAGCCACGCGTCGTTGTCGATCATGATCGCGTCGGTCGGGCCGTCGCCGAAGGTCAGGAACTTCTCGAACACCGTCTTGATGGAGGCGATGTTCGACTGGATCGTCTCCTCGGTCAGTTGCGGGCGCGAGGCGTCCTTGCCGGTCGGGTCGCCGACCTTGGTCGTGCCGCCGCCCATAATGACGACCGGACGGCCGCCCGCCTGCTGGAGGCGGCGCAGCAACATGATCTGGATCAGGCTGCCGACGTGCAGGCTCGGCGCGGTGGCGTCGAAGCCGATGTAGCCGGAGACGACGCCCGACTTCGCCGCCGCATCCAGCTCGGCCGGATGGGTGATCTGATGGATGTATCCGCGCGCCTGAAGCGTCGTGAGGAAGTCGGACTGGAATGTCGGGTCGGTCATGGTCGGCTCCGTTAGCAGGGAAGCCGGCGCTTTGTCTCGGGTATCGCGCCGGCAAGATGCGGCGCAGGCGTTCGCGGCCGCTCGATCAGATCGAGGGGCGGTAATACAGGCCGGGCAGGGCGCGTGCGGCGAACATGGGTCGGTTGGTAGCGGCCCCGGTTGACCGGCGTCAAGCGGACGCTATCGGTTGGGAATGATCGTAAGCCTCATTCCGCATCCCGCCGAGCCCAAAGGGCCGCTCTCCGGCATCGACGTCCATCTGGAGCGGCAAGGCGACCGCCTGTGGGTGCGGTTCGTGGCCGAAGGCGCGGTGCAGGATGTCGAATGG
>CAMLNY010000377.1 GCA_946481405.1 uncultured Brevundimonas sp.
TCGTCGGCGGGCGCGGCGCCGGCAAGACCCGCGCCGGCGCCGAATGGGTCAGCGCGCCCACGGAGATCACATCCACGCCCGCCCCCGCAATGCCGCGTACGGTCTGAAGATTGACCCCGCCCGAGGCCTCCAGAACAACCTTCAGACCGGCGTCCGCGCGCCGCTTCACCGCCTCCGCCAGTTCCGCATTGTCGAAATTGTCCAGCATGATGACGTCCGGCCCCAGCCCCTCCGCGACCATGGCCAACGCCTGATCGAGCTGGCCCAGGCCGTCGACCTCCAGCTCGATCTTCATCAGGTGGCCGACGTGGGCGCGGGCGGCCGTGACCGCCTGAACCACCCCGCCACAGACGACGACGTGGTTGTCCTTGATCAGGATCGCGTCATCCAGGCCGAAGCGGTGATTGATCCCGCCGCCGCAGCGGACGGCGTGCTTCTCCAGCGCACGCAGGCCTGGCGTGGTCTTGCGTGTATCGGCGATCCGCGCGCCCGTTCCGGCGACGGCCTCGACATAGGACCGGGTCAGGGTGGCGACGCCGCACAGACGGCCCAGCAGGTTCAGCGCCGTCCGCTCGGCCGACAGGAAGGCCCGGGCGTCGGCCTCGACCTCGGCCAGCACGGCGCCCGCCTCGAACCCGTCGCCGTCCTTCAGGCGCAGGTCGATGGACGCCTTCGGATCCAGCTCCCGCACGGTCAGCGGGACGCACGCGATCCCCGCCAGCACCCCCGCCTTCCGCGCCGAAAACCGCGCCCGCATGCGCGCGCCCTCGGGGATGCACGCGGCGGCCGTGACGTCGCCGGCGCGACCGAGGTCTTCGGCCAGGGCGGCGCGGATGACGGGCAGGATCAGGGCGTCGGGCAGCATGGCGGGCCTCAGGTCGCGGCGATGACGGCGGCGATCACCGCCGTGGTGGCGGCCGTCGTGGCGAGGGTCGCGGCCACGGCCGGATCGGTCCGCTTCAGCCGGGTGTGCTTCGCGGTCTTCGCCGTCTCCGGATAGTCGGAGCGATAGTGGCCGCCCCGGCTCTCATGCCGTTTCAGCGCCGCCTCGGCGATGAGGCGGCAGGCGGTCAGGGACAGCGCATCCTGCTGCGCCGCCTCGATGTCGCCGATCAGGGTCAGCAGACGCTTTAGCCCGTCGGCGTCGCGGATCACGCCGCAGTCGGCGCTCATGCCGTCGCGCAGCCGCTGCAGGGCGGCGTCGCTCAGGGCGACGCCCTCGACGACATGGGCAGGCTTGCGATCCTTCGGCGTCTCGCGCGCGGCGGCCTCGCCGGTCCGACGACCGAAGGCGGCGGCTTCCAGCAGGGAGTTGGAGGCCAGACGGTTCGCTCCGTGCACCCCGGTGGCGGCGCATTCGCCGACGGCGTAGAGCCCTTTCAGCGTCGTCTTGCCGCTCGTCCCGGCCGCGATTCCGCCCATGTGATAGTGGGCCGCCGGGGCGACGGGGATGGGCTGGACGCGCGGATCCAGCCCCGCCGCCATGCAGGAGGCGAAGACCGCCGGGAAGGCCTCGGGGAAGTGGGCGCCGATGGCCTGACGCGCATCGAGGAAGGCTCCGCGCCCTTCGGCTCGGGCGCGGTGGACGGCGCGGGCAACGATGTCGCGCGGCTTCAGGTCGGCGTCGGGCTCGGGCCCCAGGATATAGTCGCCATCCCGGTCGACCAGCCGCGCTCCGTCGCCGCGCAGGGCCTCTGTCGCCAGCGGCATGGGGTCGGCGCCGACGTCGATGGCGGTCGGGTGGAACTGGACGAACTCGGGATCGAGAATCTCGGCCCCCGCCATCCAGGCCAGGGCCATCCCTTCGCCCAGCAGGGCGCGGGGCGTCGTCGTCTCGCCGAACAGGCCGCCTGCGCCGCCCGTGGCCAGAACCACCGCGGGAGCCAGCACCTCGACCCTCTCTCCGGCCCGATCGATGACGGCGCCGATGACGCGGCCGTCGGACGACTGGATCAGGCCGGTCAGGCGGCCGTTCTCCCAGACCGTGACATGGTCGGCCGCGCGCACGGCTTCCGCGAGGGCCGACAGGATCGCGCGCCCTGCGCCGTCGCCGCCGACGCGGGCGACGCGAGCCATGGAATGGGCCGCCTCGCGCGAGACCGCGAAACCGCCGTGCCCGTCGCGATCGAACGGCGCGCCCAGCGAGGCCAGCCATTCGACCGTGGCCCGGCCGTCGTCGGTCAGGACCTCGGCCGCGTGATGGTCGACCAGACCGGCGCCGGCCGCCTCGGTGTCCTTCAGGTGCAGGGCCGGGGCGTCGTCCTTGGACAGGGCCGCAGCCACCCCGCCTTGCGCCCATGCCGACGAAGCGGCCTCCAGCAGGGGGGCGGGGCTGACGACCAGCACCGGAGCCGGCGCGGCTGACAGGGCGGCGGACAGGCCGGCGAGGCCGCCGCCGATGATCAGCGGGCCGTCGTGACGGATCGGGCTCATCGGTCGAACCCGACGAAGCGCATGGCGATGTCGACCGCTCCCTGAGGCGACCCCTCGGACAGGGGCAGGAGGACGCCGATGGCGGCCCCGGCGCACAGCGCCCCGGTTAGCAGGAACAGGACCAGCGACTTACCCGCCTCGCCCCAGCTCAGCACCCGCTCCCCTGGCCGCCACGCCCCGCGACGCAAGGATCCGATCACGGCGATGGCGAGGAAGACCGCGAGGATATAGCGACCCGTCGATACGCCCCACCAGACGGCCAGACCGCCCATCAGGATCAGCGCCGCCTTCTCGACCATCGGATCGATGCGCACGCGGCCGGCGAGCGAGCGGCGCGGCGCGCCCGCCGGCGCCGGCGCCAGCAGCACGGCGAGGGCGAGCGGTGCGAGGAAGAAGTACCC
>CAMLNY010000378.1 GCA_946481405.1 uncultured Brevundimonas sp.
CGCGCCACGACCGCATCGGCGCGCCCGTTCTTCGTCTCGATCCGCTCGGCGCGGGCGAAGACGGTCCAGCGGTCATCAGGACTCAAGGCGGTTTCCAGCAGCCACGCATCCTTCGATTCGTCGTGGTCGTTGGTCTTGCGGCCCCAGGCGAGGGTCGAGGACCACCAGCCGTCCGGCCCGATCCGACGCGTATGGATCGCGCTGGCCGACAGCTTGGTCTCGTCCTCGCCCGGCTCCAGCTGTTCGGGCGCGGTGACATCGGCGTACGACGCCTGAAGCGCCCACTCCGGCGTCGGATTCCACGATCCCCGCACCGACCAGCTGTCGAACTCCGGGCTTTCGATGTCGTAACGGTCCTGATCCGGTTCGCGGCCGCGGAAGGACGAAGCCTCGATCTTCATCGTGTCATGAACCCAGCCCAGGGTCGCGACGCCGAAGACGATGTGGGTCGAGTCGAGCCAGTGGTGGGTCACCGGCGCCTCGGGCGAATCCATCGCGCTCATCCGGTGCATGAAGGCCGGAGGACCGAAAGCGGGCTCGCCGGGCAGGCCGATATAGGCGAAGACGCTGTCCGTGTCGGACAGGCGGCGCGCATAGCTGGCCGACAGCTCCATCACCAGCTCGTGCGGATGCTGCCGGTCGATCAGCGGATTGACCCCGTCGGCCGTCTCCCCGGCGGCCAGCAACAGCGGGAAGCCGTCCTTGCCCATGAAGGGGTCGGGGCTGAGCATGGCGCGCAGGTTCAGCGTCGAACCATCTGAAAAATCACGCCTCGCCGAGGTCATCAGCATGCCCGAGACGAAGGTCTTGTCGTCGCCGCGCGGACCGGACTGGCTGTCGTACGTCAAATTGATCAGGGCGTGGCTCATGATCGACCAGTCGCCCTGCTGGACGTGGATGCCGCCGTGTTCTGACGCATCGGGCTGCCAGCTGGTGCCGGAGGCGTCGCGGGACAGCGACCACGGGCCTAGGGCGCTGGTCATGGCGTGATCCGCGCGGTGATCCATGGCGGACACGTCGTGGCCGGAGTGGTCGGCAGGCGCCGTCGCGGGCGCCTGTTGAGACATCGCGTGACCCGCGTGCGCCTCGGGCGCAGGCGTCCGGGCCGGCGCGGAATGACCGGCATGGCCGGAGTGGTCCTGCGCGGTCGCGACCGGCGCGAGGACGAGGAAGGAGGCGCCGGCGCTGAGCGCGGCGAGTATTCGGGCAGCCATCATGGGCTCCTTGCAAAGAGGGTTCGTCGTGGCGGACACACGTCCGCCGTGCGGTCTTTGGAAGGGTCAGGCCCTGGGCGGGCCGGTCTCGGGCGTCAGGCGGCGACCGGCCGGCAGGGCGCGGACGGCGGGATGGGGCAGGGCGGCGCGAACGGCGACCCCGCCGCGGACCGGCGGGACGATCCCCGGCGCGGCGATACAGGCGACGCAACAGGCCATGCTCTTCATCGGCTTGTCCGGTTGGGGCGTGCTGTCTCCGTGCCCCATGGCCGCCATTTCGTGACAGGGCGGCGGCGGGCTGTCGGCCATGGCCGGCGGGACCGCGCCGAGGAGCAGGACGCCGAGGGCGCCGAGCAGCATGAACAGGGTCCGGGCGAAGGCCATGGGCCTGATCTAGGCCAGACCGCCCGTCAGGTCGAGGCCGGGCGCGGTCGGCGGGGCGCCCGCCGGGTCGAGATCGAGCTGCATCAGGTGGACATCGATCCAGCGGTCGAACTTCCAGCCGACCTGAGCGTAGGTCCCGACCCGCCGGAAGCCGAGCCGCTCATGCAGAGCGATCGAGGCGGCGCTGGTCTCGCTGTCACTGATGGCCCCGATGACGTGGCGGAGGCCCATCGTCCGCGCCCGACCGATGACCGCGGTCAGCAGATCTCGCCCCACGCCTCGGCTGCGCGCGCTCTCGTCGACATAAATTGACGCCTCGACGCCGTACCGATAGGCGGGACGCGGCCGGAACGGCGAGGCGTAGGCGTAGCCCGCGAAGGCGCCGTCGATCTCGGCGACCAGCCACGGCAGGCCCTTGGCGCGCACCGCCTCGAACCGCTTCGTCATCTCCGCCAGCGAAGGCGGGTCCAGCTCGAACGTCGCCGTGCCGTGCAGCACTTCCCGGCCGTACAGGGCCGTGATGGCGGGAAGGTCGTCCGGAACCGCGTCGCGGATCACGCTGTCTCCCACCCCTTCTCGATCGCCCAGACTGCGAAGGCGTAGTCGTGCGCGACTTCCTTCAGATAGTCGAACCGGCCCGAGGCCCCGCCGTGGCCGGCCTCCATGTTGATCTTCAGGAGCACCGGCTTGCCCGATGTCGTCGCGGGCCTGAGCTTCGCCACCCACTTTTCCGGCTCCCAGTACGTCACGCGCGGATCGGACAGGCCGCCGGTGGCCAGGATGGCCGGATAGGCCTTCGGACCGACGTTGTCGTAGGGGCTGTAGCTGGCGATGTAGTCGTAGGCCTCGACGTCCTCGATCGGATTGCCCCACTCGGGCCATTCCGGCGGCGTCAGCGGCAGGGAGGTGTCGGACATGGTGTTGATCACGTCCACGAACGGCACCTGACCGATTACCCCGGCCCACAGCTCCGGCCGCATGTTGGCTACGGCGCCCATCAGCAGACCGCCGGCCGATCCGCCTTGGGCGACGATGTTCCCGGCCCGCGCGTAGTTCTGTGCGATCAGGTGGTCCGCAGCCGCCGTGAAGTCGGTGAAGGTGTTCTTCTTCTTGAACTTCCGCCCGTCCAGGAACCAGCCCCAGCCCTTGTCCGAGCCGCCGCGGATATGGGCGATGGCGTAGATCCAGCCACGGTCGACCAGCGACAGGCGTCCCGTCGAGAAACTGGCC
>CAMLNY010000379.1 GCA_946481405.1 uncultured Brevundimonas sp.
CCTCGTGCTGGTACTGGGCGGCGCCGGAGGCCGGGACCGTCTCTCCGCCGCGGTCAGCGACGCGATCCCAGTGGGCCTCGATCTGTTCGGCGGCGTCAGGGGCGTCACCGACGTAGAGGCCGCGCGTCATCGTCACATGGGCCTGTTCGAAGGCGCCCGCGCCGGCCAGCAGGATGGTGCGGGTCGGAGCCAGCTCGCTGGCCAGGGCGACGACGCCCGGGCTGACCAGATCGGCCGCCAGGCCCTTCAGGTCGTCCTCGGAATAGAGGCCCTCGGTCATCCGGGTCGCGGCGCTTGGGGCGAGGCAGTTGACGTGGATGCCGGACTTCTGGCCCTCGAGGGCGAGGGTCTGCATGAGGCCGACCAGACCCATCTTGGCCGCACCGTAGTTGGCCTGTCCGAAGTTGCCATAGAGACCCGAGGAGGAGGTGGTGAAGATCACCCGGCCGTAGCCCTGTTCACGCATGTGCGGCCAGGCGGCCCTGGTGACGTTGACCGAGCCCATCAGGTGGACGTTCAGGACCAGTTCGAAGTCGTCGAGATCCATTTTGGCGAATGTGCGGTCGCGCAAGATGCCGGCGTTGTTGACGACGATGTCGACCGAGCCCCAGTGGGCGACGGTCTCATCCACCATGGCGAAGACGGCCGCCCGGTCCGTCACACTGCAGACGCTGGCGACGGCCTGTCCGCCCGCAGCGACGATCTCGGCGGCGACGGTCGCCGCGCCGGGCTCGGACAGGTCGTTGACGACGACGCGGGCGCCGTGGCGGGCCAAGGCCAGGGCGTGGCTGCGGCCCAGTCCGCCCCCCGCGCCGGTGACGATGGCGACGCGGCGCGAAAGGTCGATAGTCAATGGAGCCCCCTGTCCGTCTATGGGCCGTGCGATCGTCCGTGACACCGCAGACGGCTAAACGTTCACTCTCACGATAGTTAGGATTGACGCAAGCCGGTATCGGTGGGAGCTTGGCGTCACGGCGTCATCAGAACGCGGGTGATCGGGGGAGACATCGTGAAGCATGACGGCCGCCCGGCCGCCGCTGATCGCGACGCCGCCTTCCAGACCCCGTTCGACGCCGCCGCCGACCTGATCTTCCAGCCGGAGCGACTGGGCGACGGTGCGCCGTCGCCCACCCTTTTTCCCGACCGGACCCGTAACTGACTTGCGTCCTCGCCCAGCATGACCCGACCAATGTTCCACCCGATGCAGGACTACGCACTGACGGTCGATCGCTTCCTCGACCGAGCCGAGCAAGCCGATGCTATAGCTCGACTCGTCGCGCTGATGGGTGTCGTAAAGGCCGCCGCGGATCGCCGCCTCGCGCGCGACCGCAACGACCTCGCCGGTCGTGGCAAAACTCTGCGGCGCATAGAAAAGTCCGGTGGACAAACCCACGGCGCCTTCGCACATGCCCTTCGTCACCAGCGCCTTCATACGGTCCAGTTCCGCCGCGCTGGGCGCGCGGGCGTCCTGACCGAGCACCCGCTCGCGAACGGGTCCGAACCCGACGAACGACACGATATTCGTTCCGATGCCCGACGCCGCGAGCCGCCCGGCATCTGCGGCAACATCGGGCGTGCCCGACCCATCGACCCCGATCATGACGGTGCTGACACCCTGATCCAACCAAGCGGCATTGACGCGTATCGCCCGGTCGGGTGACCGGATGAAACTGTCGGCATGCGTATGGGGGTCGATGAAGCCGGGGGCGACGATCATGCCCCTGGCGTCGAGGATACGGCCCGCCGAAGAGCGTCTGGATGGGCCGACATAGACAATCCGGTCGCCACGGATCGCGACGTCGCCGACGTCCGCCAGCGTTCGCCTTCGCTGCCGTCGTGGATCGTTCCGCCGCGGATGATCACATCGGCAGCCTCGTCCGCCCGCGCCGCCGCTCCCGCAACGCAGAGCAACGCTGCCGTCGCGGCAATCGAACCGATCGCGCGGCGAACGGACGGCGGGGCGAGCGGTGACGGCATCGGCGAGCTCCTTCCGTGAGCGATGGCGGACAAGCCCCGACGTGCGCGGGGCCGGTCCCATGTCTTGCCGGGAGCATGGCCCCAATCGGCGGCCCGGGTCCAGTAAAGCGGTGTTGCAGCCCCTATAACCAGATGGCATAGCTGCTTCGACTGTGACAAGGGTCCAGCTTGGACTGACCGACAAAAGGTGGTTCGCTATGATGGCGGCTTTGCGGGCGAGCATGACATGAACCTGCGCCAGATCGAGATATTCCACGCCGTTTTCCTGCACGGCACGGTCAGTGCCGCCGCCCGGTCGCTGAATGTGTCGCAGCCATCGGTGACGAAGGTGCTGCGCCATGCCGAACGCTCGATCGGCCTGACCCTGTTCGAACGATCGAAGGGCCGGCTGATCCCGACGCAGGATGCCCACACGCTGTTCGCCGAAGTGTCGGACATTCAGGACCGCGTCCGGTCGCTGCGCCAGGCCTGCCAGAATTTGCGCCACGGACGCGGCGGACTGCTCAGGATTTCTGCATTGCCTTCGCTGGGTCTGGGCGCGGTGCCCGATGCTGTGTCGCGGTTCCTTACCGATCATGACGATATCATGTTCGACCTCCAGACGCTGCATCACGACGAAATGGTTCGCAAACTGTACGAGCATGAAACCGACATCGCGATCAGCTTCGAGGTGCCATTGTCCGCCCCCGTCGCGCACCAGGTGATCGGCGAGGGCGAGCTCGTCGTCATCTACCGCGAAGAGGATATGCCCGGCGCAGCGGCGCGCCTGCACCTCGACGAGCTGTGCGGGCACAAGTTCATCAGTCCGGTCCAGAGCGGACCGATCGGACGGATGTTGTAGAGCGA
>CAMLNY010000380.1 GCA_946481405.1 uncultured Brevundimonas sp.
TGCAGATGAGGTGAGACGGATAGACAGTTCACTCGTGAGACCGGGAGTCACCCCTCATCCGACCTCGCCTGCGGCTCGGCCACCTTCTCCCGCAAGGGGGAGAAGGAAACTAACCCGCCACCAATCCGAAGTCGGCGACCTTGTCCGTCACCGCCCGGACCTGACCCAGCAGCTTCAGGCGGTTGTCCCGCTCCTCGGTCACGTCTGAGTTGACCATGACATCGGTGAAGAAGGCGTCCACCGGCGCGCGCAGGCGGGCGAGCGCCGTCATGGCGGCGGCGAAGTCCTCAGCGTCCAGGGCCGTATCAACGGCGGCCGCGGCGGCGCCGGTCGCCATGGCCAGCTGGGTCTCGGCCTCGGGCTGGTTGGGCAGGCCCGTGGCGACGGCGCCGGTCGGGATCGGTCCCTTCTTCTCCTCGGCCTTGAGGATGTTGGACGCGCGTTTGTAGCCGGCCAGCAGGTTGACCCCGTCGTCGGTGGCGAGGAAGGCGTCCAGCGCCTCCACCCGCCGCACGATGCGGACGAGGTCGTCGTCGCCCAGCGCGAAGACGGCGTCCACGAGGTCGTGACGCTTGCCCTGGTCGCGCAGGAGGATTTTCAGGCGGTCGGCGAAGAAGGAGACAAAGCCATCGAAAACCTCAAGCGCAAAAGCTTTGTTCTCTTGAATGAACTCGAAAGCAGCAGACCTACTGAGTTGCTTGTCACCCAAAGCCCAAAGAGCCTGAGCTGCTTCGTGCGCCCCCATCTCTTCGAGTTGCTTGGCGAGCTCGTCGCGTGCCAAGATCGCTTTCGTCTCACGACGAACGAGGAGGCGAGCCAAAGGCTTGCTAACGGCGAGGTGAAGCGGAACTCGGCTCTCGTTCGTGAGTAGCAGACGGATCACCCCCAACGCCGCGCGCCGCAGCGCGAATGGGTCCTTCGACCCCGTCGGCTTCTCGTCGATGGCGAAGAACCCGACCAGCGTATCCAGCTTGTCGGCCAGGGCCACGGCGACCGTCAGCGGCGCGGTCGGGACCGTGTCGGCCGGACCCTGCGGCTTGTAGTGGTCGCGAATGGCGTCGGCGACGGCGTCATCCTGGCCGAAGGCGCGGGCGTAATAGCCGCCCATGATCCCCTGAAGCTCCGGGAACTCCCCGACCATGCCCGAGGCCAGATCGGCCTTGGCCAGACGCGCGGCCTTCTCCGCCTGATCGGCGTCGGCGCCCACCAGAGGGGCGATCTCGCGGGCCAAGGCGGCGATGCGCTCGACCCGCTCGGCCATCGTGCCCAGCCTGGCGTGGAAAGTGACGCCGGAAAGCTTCTTCAGCCATTCCTCGAAGCCGACCTTCTGGTCCTCTTCCCAGAAGAAGCGGGCGTCGTTCAACCGGGCGCTCAGCACCCGCGAATTGCCGGCCGCCAGCGCCACGCCGCCGTCGGTCGCCTCGACATTGGCCACGACGATGAAGTTCGGGGCCAGCTTCCCGGTCGCCGGATCGCGGCGAAATACTTCTGGTGCACCTTCATCGACAGACGCACCACCTCGGGCGGGAGGTCGAGGAACTGCGGATCCATGTCGCCCAGGATCGGGGTCGGCCACTCGGCCAGCCCCGCCACTTCTTCCAGCAGGCCGTCGTCGTCGACCAGAGCCAGCCCACGCGCGGCGCAAGCGGCCCTGGCGGCCTCGAGAATCTTCAGCTTGCGGTCCGCGGCGTCGAGAATGACGGCGTTGTCGAACAACTGCTTCCGGTAGTCCTCGAAGTTGCGGATCTTCAGCGGACGGCCCGTGCCGAGCCAGCGGTGGCCCTCGCTGATGTCGTTCGAGGCGATGCCCTGCACCACCCCGCTCACGTCCGGCGAGCCGTCGGCGATCAGGAACGGAACCACCGCCCCGTCGAACAGACACAGGATCCGCTTCAGCGGCCGCACCCAGCGCAGGGTCGCATCGGCCCAGCGCATCGACTTGGGCCAGGGGAATTCGCGGATGATGCTCTCGACCATGCCGGGGATCAGGTCGGTCGTCGCCTGCCCCTTCTGGTCGATGACGGCATAGAGGACGCCATCGCGCTCGGTCAGTTGCTCGCGCGTCAGGCCGGTCTTGCGCAGGAAGCCGTCCAGCGCCTGCTCCGGCGCCGAGGTCCTGGGCCCCTTCAGCTCTTCCGAACGATCGGGCGTCGCGGCCGGCAGACCCTCAACGACCAGCGTCAGTCGACGCGGCCCGGCCCAGGTGTTCAGCGCATCCCACGTCAGGCCCGCGGCCTTCAGCCGTTCGGACGCCATCCGCTCCAGATCGCGCGCGGCGCCCGGCTGCATGCGGGCGGGGATCTCTTCGGAGAACAGTTCAAGGAGGAGCTGGGGCATCAGGCGGTTTTCCGCTCTTGTTCGACGTAAGCGAGGGCGCACGCCTTACACAGGTCCCGGATGCGGCCGATGTAGCTCTGGCGTTCGGCGACGGCGATCGCCCCGCGGGCGTCCATCAGGTTGAAAAGGTGGCTGGCCTTCAGGACCTGGTCGTAGGCGGGAAGAACCAGCGGCTGACCCTGCGGGCCGGTCATGGCCAGCAGGCGGGCGCTCTCGCGCTCCATGTCCTCGAACCGGCGCTTCAGCCCCTCGACGTCATAGCCGTGGAAATTGGCCTCCGATTGCTGGCGTTCATTCTCGAGGAAGACCTCGCCATAGGTCAGCCCGGCCTCGTTGAACTTGAGGTCATAGACGTTGTCGACGCCCTGCACGTACATGGCCAGACGTTCGAGGCCGTACGTCAGTTCGCCGGAGACGACGTCGCATTCGATGCCGCCGACGCCCTGGAAGTAGGTGAACTGGGTCACCTCCATGCC
>CAMLNY010000381.1 GCA_946481405.1 uncultured Brevundimonas sp.
ATCAGCGACGCCAACGGCGTCGGCCGCGTCGTTCGCACCCGCCCTGACGGCACGGTCCTGCGCGACGAGGGCTACTTCAATGACCAGCATGGCGGCGGCCAAGGGATTCGCGGCAACTACGCCAATGCCTTCATGGGCGGGAAGATCGACCTGACCGCCCGCGTCGGCCAGAACGACTACAGCCAGTGGAGCCGTCAGGACGGCCCCGGCATCCTGCGCGAAAACTCCTTCGACGAGACGGGGACCAGCGGCGAACTCGGCGGGGTCTACACCCGTCCGGTCCGCGCCGGCCTGACCTCGGAAACGCGCTTCATCCACGAGTGGGGCGAGTTCGAGAACGCCTCGATCTCCAACAGCCGCGTCGGCGCGACCGTCAGCCCGGAACAGCGCTTTGAATCGACCGGCGAGTCGTCCGAGACCATCCTGCGCTCCCTGTTGCGCTGGGAGCGGTCGCCCTCGATGACGATCGAGGCCGGCGGCGAGGTGGCCTACAACATGCTGTCCGTCGACCAGGCCTTCAGCGTGGGCGGCGTGGCCGTCCCCCTGCCCTCCGCCTCGGTTACGGTCGAGGAGACACGCGGTGAGGCCTTCACCAAGGCGACCTGGCGCGTGCGCCCCAACCTGACCGTCGAGGGCGGTTTGCGTCTGGAAGCCTCCACCATCAGCCAGTCGGGCGACGCCGATCTGGAAAAGAGCTTCTTCTTCGCCAAGCCGCGCATCCAGGTCACCTGGACCCCCATGCCCCAGAACCAGGTCCGTTTCCGCTTCGAGCGCGAACTGGGCCAGCTGGACTTCGGCGACTTCGCCGCCTCGGCCGAACTCAGCGACGACCAGGTGTTCGGCGGCAACGTCGATCTGGAGCCGGAACAGCGCTGGATCTCGGAACTCGTCTACGAGCGCCGCTTCCTCGGCGACGGCATCGTCTCCATCGGTTATCGCCACGACGAGATCATCGGCGTGATCGACCGCCTGCCCCTGCCCGGCAATCTGTCGGCGACCGGCAACATCGGCGACGGCACCCTGGACCAGCTGGCGGTCAACGTCGTGGTTCCGCTGGACTGGACCGGCTTCTCGGGCGGCCAGTTCGCCTTCCGCAACACCTGGAACCATACCGAGGTCACCGACCCGACCACCGGCATGACGCGCCCGATCTCGCAGGTCCGCCCGTCCCAGCCCGGCTTCACCATCTCCCAGGACATCACGACCTGGAAGATCAACTGGGCCGTCACCTATCTCGATAGCCTGCACCAGTTCTCCTACGACCCGGACCAGACTTCAGGCTTCCGCGGCCACGACTATTTCGAGGCCTTCGCCGAGTACAAGCCGACCCCGACCCTGTCGATCCGGGCCCAGGTCAACGTCTGGAACGACTTCGTGGTCGAGCGGACCGTCTACGCCAACCGCACGGCCGCGCGCCCGATCGACTATGTCGAACTGCGCCCGATCGACCCGCGGACCTTCTGGCAGATCCGCGTGCGCAAGACCTTCTGAGGCTTTCGCCACATCCCCGCCGCGATTGTTTCGGCGATGTAACCCACCTGTACCGCTTGTAACTGGAGATGAACGGAGCCGGTCGTAAGGGTGCTCCCGACAGGGAGAGACTTCGAATGACCAGGGCGCTTTTGCTGGCGACGACCATGCTCGTCGCGGCTCCGTTCACCGCCGCCGCCCAGAGTGCGGGCCAGGGCGCCGCCCCGAGCTCGGCCGCCGCGTCGCCCGTCCCGACCGGACCGGCCAGCCAGGCCCCCGCCGTCGACACGTCCCAGCAGGGCGTCCTCGTCTTCGAACCCGCCTTCTTCGCCGACGCCAGCCCGAACACGGCGCTCGACATGATCGCCCGGCTGCCGGGCTTCGGCCTGAACACAGGCGACAGCGGCACCCGTGGCTTCGCGGGAGCGGCGGGCAACGTGCTGATCGACGGAGACCGACCGTCGTCCAAGTCCGACGGTCTCGATCAAATCCACCAGCGCATCTCGGCCGCCAGCGTGGAGCGGATCGAGCTGATCCGGGGCGGCGCGCCGGGCATCGACATGCAGGGCCGCTCCGTGGTCGCCAACGTCGTGCTGAAACGCACGGTGCAGACCGAGACGGTGCTGGAGGCCAACGCCTACACCTATCCCGACGGCTATGTCGGCCCGCTCCTGCGCGCCTCCTGGTCGCAGCGCGAGGGCGACGACCAGCTGGAAGCCTCGATCAGCGCCACGAGCGACCGCACCGATGGCACCGGCGACGGCTATCGCCGCCGGTACAATGCGGCGGGTGGCCTGATCCAGGACGCCGAACTCGATCGCTGGGACCGGTTCCGCAATATCCGGGGCACGGCGGCGTGGCAGGGCCGGCGCGGCGGCGGACTGTTGCGGGTCAACGGCGTGCTGGGCTGGAACGAGGCGGAGAACGCGATCGACACCCGGGTCCGCTCCGGTACCGGCCGCGACGAGCGCTCCGAGAACGCGGGCGACGAGGTCGAGGCCGAGATCGGCGCCAACTGGGCCCGGCCGCTGGGCGAACGCACCGAACTCGAACTGACCGGCCTGCAGCGCTATGAGCGCGACACCGACCGGTCACGTTCCATCTCGGGCCCGAACACGGCCGAGTTCGGCGGCGAAAGCACCGCCGGCGAAAGCATCGGCCGCGCCGTCCTGCGCTTCCGCCAGTCGGACCGCTGGGCCTTCGAGGGCGGCGGTGAGGGGGCGTACAACTTCCTGGACAGCGCCACGACCTATGCCGAGAACGGCGTCTCCATCCCCCTGCCGTCCGCCTCGGTGAAGGTGGCGCGGAACGTCCCGGCGACCGTCGCACGGAGCG
>CAMLNY010000382.1 GCA_946481405.1 uncultured Brevundimonas sp.
AACGCGGATTTGCGTTCCTCCCGCTGCTTGCAGGATCTCGATCTCGATGTCTTCGTCGATGTCGGGATAGACGAACACCGACGCGAACGAGGTGTGCCGTTTCGCAGCCGCATCGTAGGGGCTGATGCGCACCAGCCGGTGCACGCCCGATTCCGACTTCAGCCAGCCATAGGCGTTCGGCCCGGTGATCAGGATCGTCGCCGACTTGATGCCGGCCTGTTCCCCCTGTTCCTCGGCCTCGATCTCGACCTCATAGCCGTGCGCCTTGGCCCAGCGCGTGTACATGCGCAGCAGCATCCCGGCCCAGTCGTTGGACTCGGTCCCGCCCGCGCCGGAGTTCACTTCCAGATAGGCGTCGTTGCCGTCGGCCTCGCCCGACAGCAGGGCTTCCAGTTCCGCCCGGGCGGCGCGTTCCTTGATGGCCTTCAGGCTGGCGCGCGCCTCTTCCAGAGTGGCTTCGTCGCCCTCTTCGTCCGCCATCTCGGACAGCATGACGCCGTCCTCGAGATCGCGTTCCATCTCCTTGACGGTGTTGATCTTCGCTTCCAGTTGGGCGCGTTCTCGGCTGACGGCCTGGGCCTGGTCGGGATTGTCCCACAGGGTCGGGTCCTCGACCCGGGCGTTCAGCTCATCGAGCTTTCGGTTGGCGACATCCCAGTCAAAGACGCCTCCTGAGCAGAGCGACGCTCTGCTCGATGTCGGCCTTCATGGCCTCGACATCCGGTCTCATATGCAAATCCTCACGGTGCGGAGCGGCGGAGATAGAGCGCGCCGGCGCGGAAGGGAATAGGGCTTGGGGAGTAGGGCTTAGGAAGGCAGCGCCATCCCGCCAAGCCCCAAGACCTAAGCCCTGTTCCCTAGAACAACCCGTCCAGATCCTGCGCCGGTTCCTGTCTCGGCGGCGGCGGGGCGGTCGGCGGCGCCCCCGCTCACGGTTCTCTTCCTCGCGGCGACGCTCGGTACCGGGGCGGAAGGCTTCCTCGATGCCGTTCACATTGCGGAAGATGGCGCCGCGCGGCCGCACGAACGGCCGGGCCGGACGCTCGCGCAGGGCGTCTTCCATGAAGTCGATGAAGATCGGTACGGCGGCGGAAGCCCCGGCCTCGCCGGATCCCAGCGACCGGTTATCGTCGAAGCCGATGTAGACCCCGACCACGATGTCGGTGGTGAAGCCTACGAACCAGGCCGAACGGTATTCGTTGGTCGTGCCGGTCTTGCCGCCGACCCACCGGCCGAGGCCCCGGGCGCTGGCGGCCGTACCGCGCTGGATCACGCCTTCCAGCATGGAGCTGATCTGATAGGCCGTGATCGGATCGATCACCTGCGTTCCGCGCGGCTCCAGGAAGGGCGAGGCCTGACCCGAGAAGGCGCGGCCGCAGTCGCGGCAGCGGCGCTGGTCGGCACGGTAGATGGTCTCCCCATCCCTGTCCTGCACGTATTCGATCAGATAGGGCTGGACCCGGCGCCCGCCGTTGACGAAGGCCGAATAGGCGGCGGTCAGGTTGTAGGCGGTCACCTCCCCGGCCCCCAGCGACACCGACAGGTTCGGCTGCAGGTTCGAGGCCACGCCCATCCGGTCGGCCAGCTCCACGACACGGTCCATGCCGATGGTGTTGGCCAGACGCACGGTCATGACGTTGCGCGACAGCTCCAGACCCCGACGCAGGGTCGACGGTCCGTAGTAGCGGCGGCTGTAGTTCTCGGGCGTCCAGCGACGGCCGCCCGGGCCGCCGGCGAAGCTGATCGGCCCGTCGACCACGATCGAGGCCGGGGTGAAGTCGCCTTCCAGCGCCGCCGCATAGACGAAGGGCTTGAACGACGATCCCGGCTGACGCTGGGCCTGGGTCGCGCGGTTGAAGCTGGACAGGGCGTAGGAATAGCCGCCCACCATCGCCAGCACCCGGCCCGACTGGGGCTCGATGGCGACCATGGCGCCGTTCACCGCCGGCACCTGCTTCAGGGCGAACTGGCCGTTGCGGGGCTCCACGAAGATCAGGTCGCCGCGCTTCAGCGGCCGGTTGGCGTTGGCCCAGGCCGCGTCGGCCGCGATCAGGGTCCCGGTCGCGTCGTCACGCGCCGTCACGATCTGCACCGTATTGCCCGAGACGCTCAGGACCGCAGCCGCGCGCCATTCGCGTCGCTCGGGCGGCGCGGTCTGGCGCAGGGCCACGGCCTGCCAGCCCGGGGCGAAATCGGTCGTGCCCCACGCTCCGCGCCAGCCGTGGCGACGGTCGTAGTTCTCCAGGCCTCGCATCAGGGCGTCGCGCGCCGCCGTCTGCAGCGACGGGTCCAGCGTGGTGCGCATATAGAAGCCGCCGGCGTTCAGCTGCGATCCGAACTCCGGATTGGCGGCGGCCTGACGGCGCGCCTCCTCCACGAAGAAGTCGGCGTCCTGGTATTCGGCCCGGCGCGGCGCGTCACGGGTGGTCAGGGGTCTGGCGACCGCCTCGGCGTACTGGGCCTGGGTGATGAACTGGTTCTGGGCCATCTCGCCCAGCACCCAGTCGCGACGGCCCTTGGCGGCGGCCGGATGGCGCTTCGGATGATAGTTGTTCGGCCCCTTGGGCAGGGCCGCCAGGAAGGCCGCCTCGTCCGGCGTCAGCTGGTTCAGCGACTTGCCGAAATAGTTGTAGGCGGCCGAGGCCACGCCGTAGGAGCGATAACCCAGGAAGATCTCGTTCAGATACAGCTCGAGGATCTGCTCCTTCGTCAGCGTCGCCTCCAGCCGGCTGGACAGGATAGCTTCCTTCAGCTTGCGGCCGATGGTCGACTCGTTCGTCAGCAGGACGTTCTTGGCGACC
>CAMLNY010000383.1 GCA_946481405.1 uncultured Brevundimonas sp.
GGCGAGCATGTTGTTGTACGACGCCCCGCCCTGGTTGCGCTGCAGCCGCTCGATGACCGCGAACCCGGCGTTGTCACAGACCATGAGCACGTACTTCGTGCCCGACAGCACGGAGGAGTAGATCTCGGAGTTCAGCATCAGATAGCTGCCGTCGCCGACCATGACGAAGACGTCGCGATCCGGCTCGGCGATCTTGACGCCCAGGCCGCCGGCGATCTCGTAGCCCATGCAGGAGAAGCCGTATTCGACGTGGTAGCCGCCGGGTCGGTGCGAGCGCCACAGCTTGTGCAGCTCGCCCGGCAGGCCGCCCGCCGCGCAGACGACGACGGCGTTTTCGCTCGCCTGACGCCAGACGGCGCCGATGACCTGGGCGTCGGAGGGAAGGGCGTCGGAGGGCACGGTGGCCCGATCCCAGGCGGCGTTCCAGTCCGCGACGCGGTGTGCGCAGGCGTCGCGCCAGCCGGCGGGAGCGGTCCAGTCGCCGAGCGCCTCGGAAAGCTCTTCCAGCACCGCGCGCGCGTCCCCAAGGACGGGTTCGGCGTCGTGCTTGCCGGCGTCGTGTGCGGCGACATTGATCTGGAACAGGCGCTTGCCCGCGAACAGGGTGCGCGAGCCGGTGGTGAAGTCCTGAAGCCGGGTGCCGACGGCGACGATCAGGTCGGCGGCCTCGACGGCGGCGTTGGCGGCGCTGGTTCCGGTCACGCCGATGGAGCCGAGCGCTTGGGGGTGATCCCAGACGAGCGAGCTCTTGCCGGCCTGGGTTTCGGCGACCGGAACGCCCCTGCGGGCGGCGAGGTCGGCGAGAGTAGACTCGGCTTCGGAATAGAGGACGCCGCCGCCGGCGACGATCAGGGGCGCCTTCGCGGCTTTCAGAGCGTCGGCGAGGTCGGCCAGCTCCTGCCGGTCCGGACGGGCGCGACGGGTGCGCCAGACGCGCGGGGTGAAGAAGCTCTCCGGATAGTCGTACGCCTCGGCCTGAACGTCCTGGCACAGGGCCAGGGTCGCGGGACCGCAGGTCGCCGGATCGGTCAGGATCGCCATGGCGCGGGGCAGGGCGTCGAGGATCTGGTCCGGGCGGGTGATGCGGTCGAAGTAGCGGGAGACGGGCTTGAAGCAGTCATTGGCGCTGACCGTCGCGTCGGCGAAATCCTCGATCTGCTGCAGCACCGGGTCGGGACGACGCGAGGCGTAGACGTCGCCGGGCAGGAACAGGACCGGCAGTCGGTTGACGTGGGCCAGGGCGGCGGCGGTGACCATATTGGTCGCGCCGGGCCCGATCGAGGTGGTGCAAGCCATGGCGCGGCGACGGCGCGACTGTTTGGCGAAGGCGATGGCGGCGTGGGCCATGCCCTGTTCGTTGTGGGCGCGGAAGGTCGGCAGGCTGTCCTGCATGCCCGCCAGGGCCTCGCCGATGCCGGCGACATTGCCGTGACCGAAGATGGCCCAGACGCCGGCAAAGTATGGAACGACCGTTCCATCGACCTCGACGCCCTGGACGCTCATCCAGCGCGTCAGGGCCTGGGCCATGGTCAGGCGGACGGTGCGGCTCATGCGGCGGCCCCGGAGACGCTCCTCGCGTCACGGGCGGCGCGCCAGCCCTCGGCGAGGACGCGCAGATTGGCGGTCAGGGCCTCGACGGCGCCGTCGTCGTCGATCTCCTTGCGCAACCAGCGCGAGGCGACGTCGTGGAAGATGGTGCGACCGACCGCGAAACCCTTGACCAGAGGGAAGGGGGCCGCGGCGGCGATGCCGGCCAGCAGCTCGTTCTGCGGCGCGGACAGGCCCAGAAGGACGATGCCGCGGCAGCGCGGATCGTGGCGCAGGATGGCGGCCTCGCTGGCGGCCCAGGCCCTGGGGTCGCTGGTCGGTTCGAGCTTCCACCAGTCCGGATACACGCCCAGGCCATAGACGTGATCGATGACGCGGGCGATCGTCTCGCTGTCCACCGGACCGTGTTTGGAGGCGATGATCTCCAGCAGGAATTCGTGCCGCGTCGCACGGCAGGCGTCGAACAGACGCAGGATCTGGCGATCCTGACGGTCGCGCATCTCCGGCGCATCGTCCGGATGATAGTAGACCAGACATTTGACGACGTGATTGACCGGCCATTCGCGCAAGGTCGCGGCCACGTCGGGCGACCCCTCGAAGGCGATCGGACGCGAGCCGGGCTCCTCGATCGGGCGGCCGATCCAGTAGGGCAGGTCGGCGGCGGCTTCCAGCGCGCGGGCGCCGAAGCGACCGTCCAGCAAGACGCCGTAGCGTTTGTCGCCCCGGGCCAGCCGGTCGACGGCCTTGAGCGCCAGGCTCTTGAAGCGGGCGATGGCGTCCGCGTCGCCGGCGCCGAGATCCTGGATCAGGTCCTCGAACTGGCTGCGGTGATCGACGGCCAGAACGGTCAGGTCGTCGTGCTCGCCGTGACGGTTGGACGACCAGTGGATCTGTTCCAGCTCCGCGCTCTCGCGCAGACGGTGGGGCCAGCGGCCCGCGAGGAAGGTCTGGAGCTCGTCCCAGGACGCCATGGCAGGGGCGCAGCCGTGGCGGGAGACGACCAGCGCCCCGCAGGCGTTGGCCAACTCGCAGCAGCTCTCCAGCGGCAGGTCGCGCAGCCAGCCGCGCAGGAAACCGGCCATGAAGGCGTCGCCGGCGCCCAGCACATTGAAGACCTCGATCGGAAAGCCCTGGCCGACGATGCCCTGCTCGAGGTCGTCGCCGACAAGAAGTAGCCACTGGCGAGCCGGGCCCGGCCGCTCCGCGAGGAGCAGCCGGGCCCGCGTCGTCGCCGGGGCCGGGTCGGGG
>CAMLNY010000384.1 GCA_946481405.1 uncultured Brevundimonas sp.
AGAAGCAGCGACGGTGCCCGGAGCGAGCTCGAGCGCGAGCTCGCCCGATACGTTGTGATCTTCGATTCGGATTCCGACGCGGGCGGCGACAACGCCGGCGCGCAGCACGAGGTCGTCCGTCAGATCGACCTTCACCATCCCGGACGGCAGCCAGTAGTCGTTGTCGCTGCCGTAGGTGCGCTCAGTGACGAAGTGGTTCACCGGGCCGGCGGCGGTCGCCCGCACGGACGAACAGCCTTGGCAGTCCAGCGCCACGATAGAGGTGTCGAGCTTCTCGTAGCGCAGGCCGAGATTGCCCGTGATCCCGAAGCCGAACACCTCGGTGTCGAACCGGGCCATCGCATAGGCCGAGAAGGTCTCGTTGGAGTTGGTGAAGTTGTTGTTCCAGTAATTCGGGTCCCAGTAGTTGTTCACCAGGCCGTAGGTCGTCAGGAAGACGCCGGTGGCCGGGTCGAGCAGGAACTGGTTCGTCACCCCGTTCGGATTGGTCGTGCTGCGGAGCTGGGTGTTGACCGGCAGGATGCCGGCAAGTGTCCGGGCCACGTCGACGTTGCGCCAGTTCGACGTATAGCCGCCCGCCTGGCCGCCAAAGAAGTCGCCGACGTAGGGGTTCACCTCGGACACGCCTTGCGTCAGCCCGGCCATGTTGATGCCCATGGCGCTGTTGCGCGACCCGGTGGACGCGAAAGAGGTCTTCTCAAAACGCAGCCCGGCGAAGATCGAGGACAGCAGGCCGTTGTCCAGCTTGCGCTCGACATCGAACTGCAGGGCGTCCAGCTCCGACAGGGCCTGGCCGTTGGTGCCAGTGACGCCGAAGCGGTCGCCAGCCACGGTGGCGGCCTGACCGGGCATCACGGCGCTGACCTGGGTCACCGAGTTGGCGGCGACCGGGATGGTATAGCCGCCGATCGGGATATGGGTGGCGTTGGGTGTCGTCAGGTTGATGCGGAAGCGCGACAGGTCATCGCCGCCGGTGAAGACCGACGAGGTAATGCCGTTCAGACCGGCCGGTCCCAGATTGCGATACGCATTCTGGACGATGTCGAGTTCAATCTGGTCGGACCGGGCTTCGGCACGCGAGATGGTGCCCTCCAGCGTCGCCTTCCATTCTTCGTTCTCGAATGTCGCGGTCGGATTGATGGCCCAGACCATCTGGGTCACCGGCTCGGACCGGATGGAGTCGAAGGTCTGGGCGTTCTCGGAGGTGAAGGTGTTGATATAGGCGCGGCCGTCGGCGGCCACATAGGGGGTTCCCAGACTGGTGAAGCGGGTCACCGCCGAGGTCGCGACCAGGCCGGTATTCGTGTTCGCCCCGGCGCCGTTCTCGATATAGAGGAGGTGGTTGGTGCCCTCGTCGAGCTGACGCTTGGTGTAGAATCCGGTCAGGCCAATCCGCAGCTCATTGTTGGCCTGCCATTCGAAACCGCTGGCGCCCGTGAAGACGTCGCCGCGGTTCTGGCGCACGAACTGGCGCATCTGGCTGGGGTAGTAGACGCCCCCGGGGTTGGCGGCGATCAGGGCGTCATAGACGGGGTTCGACCCCGCGGCCGCCTGGTTGCCGACCTGAATGGCGCCGATGCGGTTGGCCCAGGTGTTCACCGAGATCGAGTCGCGGCGGAAATTCTCTTCCTTGAAGGCCAGGGTGCCGAAGACCGCGAAGTCCTCGGTCAGATGGGTGTTGTAGCCGACTGTATAGGACGGCGAGCCCTGGTCGCCGAGCTCGTTGTATTCATAGGCCGCCTTGACGAAGCCGCCGTCACGCCTCGACAGGGCCGGGGCGATGCGCAGGTCGATCAGGCCCGACAGGCCGCCCGCGACGTTCGAGGCGTCGGGCGACTTGATGATGGTGATCCCCGAGAAGATGTCGGAGTTGAAGGCCCCCAGCGGGGTCGATCCCATGTTGGTCGAGGTCGACAGGATCGGGTCGGCGAAGCCCGAGCCGTTCAGCGTCGTGCGGGCAAAGGAGCCGGGCAGGCCGCGCAGGCTGATGGTGGCGTTGCGCGAGTCGGCCTCGCGGTTGATCTGCACCCCCGGCAGACGCTGAATGGCCTCGCCGACGTTCAGGTCGGGGAAGCGGCCCAGACCGTCCGAGGAGATGGAGTCCGTGATCTGGTCGGAGTTCCGCTTGGTCTGCAGGGCGCTGGCGTAGGCGCCGCGGAAGCCGGTGACCACGACCTCCTCGACCCGGTCGTCTTCCTGCGGCGCGGCGGCCGGTGCGGAAGCGCCCGCCGTCTGCGCCGCCGCGTCGTGTGCGGAGACCG
This sequence comes from uncultured Brevundimonas sp., assembly GCA_946481405.1. The sequence goes on from CAMLNY010000384.1 coordinate 2,262, forward strand.
TAAAGCCGCCCAGCGCCAGGACGCTGACGGCGCCCAAAAGCAGAGTCCGTTGTCTGATCATGTTTCCAACCCCGTGCCGTTCTGTGTCGACGGCTCGAGGGAAAGGTACGGCGTTATGCAAAGTGGTCAAGCCAATTCTGAAATTGGCCTGCCAGCCCGGGGCAAAGAAAAACGGACGGCCCGTAGGACCGTCCGTTCTCCGCCGTGATGCCGGTGTCAGGAGCCTGGGCGACCCGTTCCTCAGAACCGGTAGCTGACGCCGAAGCGCAGGTTGCGGCCCGGCATGGGCGCGATGTCCTTCAGGAAGGAGGCATGCTCGCGCGCTTCCTCGTCGCCCAGATTGCGGCCCTCCGCATAGACGGTGACGTTCCGGTCGGTGAACGGACGCCAGGCGCCGAACAGGTTGACCAGGGTGTAACCATCGGTCGGCAGTTCGAACTCGGCCAGTTCGTCCTGTTCACCGACGTGGCGGACTTCCAGCGAGACGTCGAACGGGGTCGAGCCGTATTTGACGCGGCCGGTGACCGACCAGGGC
>CAMLNY010000385.1 GCA_946481405.1 uncultured Brevundimonas sp.
CGGCGACGTGTTCTATCTCCACAGCCGCCTGCTGGAACGCGCTGCCAAGATGAACGACGCTAATGGCGCTGGCTCGCTGACCGCGCTGCCGATCATCGAAACGCAGGCAGGCGACGTGTCGGCTTACATCCCGACCAACGTGATCTCGATCACCGACGGCCAGATCTTCCTCGAAACCAACCTCTTCTATCAGGGCATCCGTCCGGCCATCAACGTGGGCCTGTCGGTGTCGCGCGTCGGTTCCGCCGCGCAGACCAAGGCGATGAAGAAGGTTTCGGGCTCGATCAAGCTGGAACTGGCCCAGTATCGCGAAATGGCGGCCTTCGCCCAGTTCGGTTCGGACCTCGACGCTTCGACCCAGAAGCTGCTGAACCGTGGCGCGCGCCTCACTGAACTGCTGAAGCAGGCTCAGTTCTCGCCGCTGCCCTTCGAAGAGCAGACCGCGTCGATCTTCGCCGGCACCAACGGCTATCTCGACAACGTCGCCGTCAAGGACGTGACCCGCTACGAAGAGCTGATGCTCGCCTATCTGCGTCACGACCATGCCGACGTTCTCGCCGCGATCCGCGACAGCAAGGATCTGGGCGACGACGCCAAGAGCAAGCTGAAGGCCGCGCTCGACAGCTTCGGCAAGACGTTTGCGTAAAGGATAATCCGTCATCCCAGCGAAGGCTGGGATCTCAGGCCTCGAAGGTTCAACCTGGAGGCACGAGATCCTGACCTTCGTCGGGATGACGAACAGAAGGTTCGTCATGGCCAGCCTCAAGGAACTGAAGATCCGCATCGGGTCGGTGAAATCGACCCAGAAGATCACCAAGGCGAAGCAGATGGTCGCCGCGGCCAAGCTGCGCAAGGCGCAGGCTGCCGCCGAAGCCGCGCGTCCCTATTCCAGCCGTCTGGAAGCCGTGGTCGCCAGCCTCGCATCGAAGATCGCAGGCGGTTCGGGCGAAGGCGCGTCGCCGCTGCTCGCTGGCACCGGCAAGGATGACGTCCATCTGCTGGTCGTCGCCAACTCCGACCGTGGCCTTGCTGGCGCGTTCAACGCCAACATCGTCAAGGCTGCGCGCGCCAAGGCGGACGAACTGATCGCGCAGGGCAAGACCGTTCGTTTCTATCTGATCGGCCGCAAGGGTCGTCCGGTGATCAACCGCACCTTCCCCGGCATGATCGTCGCGCAGTTCGACACCACCGGTGTCAAGGAACCCGGGTTCAACCAGGCGTCCGAAATCGCGCATGAACTGACCGACATGTATCTGAACGGCAAGTTCGACGTCGCGCACCTCTTCTACTCGCAGTTCAAGTCGGCGCTCGCGCAGATTCCGACCGAACAGCAGATCATCCCGGTGAAGATCCCTGCCGATGCCGACCGCAACGCCATCGGCGCGACGGTGGAATATGAACCGAGCGAGGAAGCAATCCTCGACGACCTGTTGCCGCGCAACGTCACGGTACAGATCTTCAAGGCGCTGCTGGAAAACAACGCGTCCGAACAGGGCGCATCGATGACCGCCATGGACAATGCGACCCGCAACGCCGGCGACCTCATCAACAAGCTGACCATCCAGTATAACCGCAGCCGTCAGGCGGCGATCACCACCGAACTGGTCGAAATCATCTCGGGCGCGGAAGCCCTTTAAGATCACGCACGCAAGGAAGCAGTCATGGCAACCACCAACAATGTAGGCCGCATTTCGCAGGTCATCGGCGCCGTCGTCGACGTGACCTTCCCCGATGCGCTCCCGGCGATTCTCTCGGCGCTGGAAACCAGCAACAACGGCAACCGCCTTGTTCTGGAAGTCGCCCAGCATCTGGGTGAAAACACCGTCCGCACCATCGCGATGGACTCGACCGACGGTCTGACCCGCGGTCAGGAAGTCACCGACACCGGCGCGCAGATCAGCGTTCCCGTCGGCCCGGCGACGCTCGGCCGCGTCGTCGGTGAGCCGATCGACGAGCGTGGCCCTGTCGCCACCACCGTCACCGCCCCGATCCACGCCAAGGCGCCGGAGTTCGTCGACCAGTCGACCGACGCGTCGATCCTCGTCACCGGCATCAAGGTCATCGACCTTCTCGCCCCTTACGCAAAGGGCGGCAAGATCGGCCTGTTCGGCGGCGCGGGCGTCGGCAAGACCGTGCTCATCCAGGAACTGATCAACAACATCGCGAAGGGCCATGGCGGCACCTCCGTGTTCGCGGGCGTCGGTGAGCGTACCCGCGAAGGTAACGACCTCTATCACGAATTCCTCGACGCAGGCGTTATCGCCAAGGACGCCGACGGCAACGCGATCAGCGAAGGTTCGAAGGTGGCGCTGGTTTATGGCCAGATGAACGAGCCCCCGGGCGCCCGCGCTCGCGTCGCTCTGTCGGGCCTCACCATCGCGGAATATTTCCGCGACCAGGAAGGCCAGGACGTGCTCTTCTTCGTCGACAACATCTTCCGCTTCACCCAGGCCGGTTCGGAAGTGTCGGCGCTGCTCGGCCGTATTCCTTCGGCAGGGTTCGATCACCTCGGTTCAGGCCGTGTACGTCCCCGCAGACGACTTGACCGACCCGGCGCCTGCGACCTCGTTCGCGCACTTGGACGCCACCACCGTTCTCAACCGCGCCATTTCGGAACTGGGCATCTATCCGGCGGTCGATCCGCTGGACTCGACCAGCCGCGTTCTGGAACCCCGCGTCGTTGGCCAGGAGCACTATGAAACCGCCCGTGCGGTTCAGGCGATCCTGCAGAAGTACAAGTCGCTGCAGGACATCATCGCGATCCTGGGCATGGACGAGCT
>CAMLNY010000386.1 GCA_946481405.1 uncultured Brevundimonas sp.
CGCCGCCTCCCCCGCCGCCGCCGCCTCCGCCGGTCGCGCGTGAGTTCGTGGTCTACTTCGACTGGGATCGTTCGGACCTGACGGCCGAAGCCCGCTCGGTGGTGACCCAGGCGGCCAACTACGCCAAGTCGGGTCGTCCGACGCGCGTTCTGGTCGTGGGCTACGCCGACACCTCCGGCTCGGCCGCCTACAACGTGGGCCTGTCGAACCGCCGTGCGCGCACCGTGGCTGACGCCCTGGTCGCTCAAGGCGTCGCCGGCGGCGTCATCGCCCTGGACGGCAAGGGTGAAACCAACCTGGCCCGTCCGACCGCCGACGGCGTTCGCGAGCCTCTGAACCGTCGCGCCACCATCGGCATCAACTTCTAGGACGCCTGGAACAAAGGGTCCCGATCCGCAAGATCGGGACCCAACCAGGCACCATAGAAGACGTCGGGGGCGTCGATGCGTGGGATTGGTGACCTTTCCGCGAGCGCGTTCCCCGGATGACCGCATGTCGAGCCGCCGGTTCTCCCGTTCAGGAGGCCGGCGGTTCAGCGTTTTCGGGAGGCGTTGCCCGAAAGTCTCGCTTCCTGCGCAATGGCCCACGCCACGGCCTTTTTCCGCCCTTCGATCAGGGTCGGACAACGTGGTTTTTGTCCGATGTCGCTGGAAGATTTCGAGAAATTTCTAAAGCGCCACTCGCTTTTTTGGACAAGTCGGTTGATCCGCATGACGGGGCCAGCGACAAAGGCATCCATGTCAGAGTTCTGCTCTCTCAGTCCTGTCCTGTGCGGGGTCGCACCTCTTTCGGGGTCTGCGGCGTCCGTTTCCAGGTTCCGGATCGGGGCGCGGGCTTGTTGCGTTTCACTCCGTCCAGACGACTTCGCGTGAGCCGGTCCTGACCATGGCGGACGTTCGCACTCCTTCCAGACACGCCGCGGGCGAGACGGTTTCGCCGCCGCGCGGGCCCGTGCGCGCGGGTCCGGCGGCTGCGGTTGCGACGCCCGTGGCGCGTCCGCGTCCGGGCCAGTCGCTGGCCGGGCGCCGCTTCCTGATCGTGACCGCCCCGTTCGGCCCGTTCGGCCGGGCCCTGGCCGAACAGCTGACCGCCGAGGGCGCCTCGGTGGCGCGCATGCTGTTCAACGCCGGGGACGCGGCCTACTGGCGCCGCTCCGGCGCCCAGCCCTACACCGGCGACGTGCGCCGCTGGCCCCAGCGTCTGGCCAAGCTGGTCCAGGACCAGGGTCTGACCGATGTGATCGTGTTCGGCGAGGGCGGTCCCTACAACCAGGGCGTCCTGTCCCAGGCGGCGAAGCTGAAGGCCGCCGCCGCGCTCGAGGCCGACCGCCTCCATCCCCTGCGCGTCTGGGTGCTGGAGAACGGCTATTTCCGCCCGGACTGGATCACGGTGGAGGAGAACGGGGTCAACGCCTCCTCGGGCCTCCCGCGCGACCGCAAATCCTACGATCCGCCGATCCCGGAGATGCTGCCGACGCGTCCGGTGGGCAAGATCCTGCCGCACCACGTCATCAACATCAGCCTGTACCACGCCCTGCAGCCGCTGGGCCGGCTGGTGTTCCGCCGCTACGTCTATCCCTACACCCAGTCGCCCTGGCTGCAGTTCGTGGGTCATGTGCGGCGCTATGTGCAACTGACCTTCCGCTCCAGGGCCGAAAGCGACGCCCAGGTGATCCGCGCGCGCGGCCCCTTCTTCCTGGCCTGCCTGCAGCGCGAGGGCGACGCCCAGCTGCTGCGCTACAGCCATTATGCGGACAACACCGCCTTCCTGGCCGAGGTCCTGACCTCCTTCGCCAGGAACGCCCCGGCCGAGGCGCGGCTGGTGATCAAGAACCATCCGCTGGATCCGGGCCTGGTGGATCTGGCCCGCATGACCCATGTGCTGGCGGTCGAGCGCGGCATCGCCGACCGGGTGGACTTCATCGACGGCGGCAATCTGGCGGCCCTGTGCCGGGCCTCGTCGGGCATGGTGGTGAACAACTCCTCGGCCGCCCTGTCGGCGCTCGGCTTCTCCACCCCGGTCAAGGTGCTGGGCGAGGCCTTCTTCGACATCGACGGCCTGACCGACCAGCAGCCCATCGACGGCTTCTGGACCACCCCCAAGGCCCCCGACGAGGACCTGTTCAAACGGTTCAAGGCCCACGTCATCAACCGCACCCAGGTCAACGGCAACTACCACGAGCCCAGAGCCCGCAAACACACCGCCAGAGCCCTCGCCAGAAGGTTCGCTGCGGCAAGGTAGCGGGGTACCGACCAGCAGGAACGCCAAACCGATCAGGTTTTGGCCAACAAACCCGCCAACATCGTCGGATTGACCAAGCCAGCCGTCAGGCGTCCAGCGTCGCCTCGATGACGTCGCAGACGCGGTCGATGTCCGCATCGGTGAGATTGCTGCCCGAGGGCAGGCAGAGGCCGTTGGCGAACAGGACCTCGGCCACGCCATCGTTGATCACGGGCGCATCGCGGAATACCGGCTGCAGGTGCATCGGCTTCCACACAGGCCGGGCTTCGATGTTGGCGGCCTCAAGGGCCAGGCGGAGACGATCCGGGCTGACGACGAACTCCGGATCCATCAGCATGACCGTCAGCCAGCGGGTGTGGCGACGGCCGGGCGCCTCGGGGGCGAAGGCGACCCCATGGCGATCGCCCAGACGGGCCTGATAGCGGTCGAAAATGGCGCGTCGACGGGCGACCTTCGCTTCGAGCGTCTCGAACTGAGCCAGACCCACGGCGGCGGCGAGGCTGAGCATCCGGTAGTTGAAGCCGACCTCCTC
>CAMLNY010000387.1 GCA_946481405.1 uncultured Brevundimonas sp.
GGGGTCAGACCCCGATTTCGGTCACAGCGGCCTGATCTGCACCTTGCGGAACTTCACCGTGCCGCGGCCCCACTGGCGGTGGTCGACCTCGTCGCCCGGGGCCAGGCCGAGGTCCAGGGCGCCCCGCTGCCGGTCCGACAGCCGCTCGGCCGGGGTCGGCGGCCGCCCGAAGGACGGCGCGGGTCGGCCCGGGCCGAAGGAGCTGCGGCCCGCCCCGAACGCCGGGCTGGCGTCGCCCCAGGTCGAGGCCTTCCGCGACGAGACCTTCGACCGCGCCATCATGACCGAACTGGGCGAGATGGGCTTCCTCGGCGCCATGCTGCCGGAACAGTACGGCGGCTCGGGCGTCAGCCATGTCGCCTATGGCCTGATCGCGCGCGAGATCGAGGCGGTCGACAGCGGCTACCGCTCGGCCATGTCGGTGCAGTCGTCGCTGGCCATGTACCCGATCTACGCCTTCGGCTCCGAGGAACAGAAGATGCGCTTCCTGCCCCGGATGGCGGCGGGCGAACTGGTCGGGTGTTTCGGCCTGACCGAGGCGGACGGCGGGTCGGACCCGGCCTCGATGAAGTCTACGGCGGTCGCGGTCGACGGCGGCTACACGCTGAACGGCGGCAAATACTGGATCACAAACTCGCCGATCTCGGATCTGGCGGTCGTGTGGGCCAAGCTGGACGGCGTGATCCGGGGCTTCATCGTCGAACGCGGCATGGAAGGCTTCACCACCGGCAAGATCGGCGACAAGCTCAGCCTGCGGGCGTCGATCACCGGCGACATCGGGCTGAACGACGTCTTCGTGCCCGAGGCCAACATCCTGCCCGGCGTGAAGGGCCTGCGGGGTCCGTTCTCCTGCCTGAATAAGGCGCGCTACGGCATCAGCTGGGGGGCGATGGGAGCCGCCGAGTTCTGCCTGTATGCGACGCGGGACTATGTGGGCGAGCGGATGCTGTTCGGGCGGCCGCTGTCGTCGCGCCAGCTGGTGCAGAAGAAGCTGGCCGACATGCAGACCGAGATCTTCCTTGGGCTCGAGGGCGCCTATGCGCTGGGCCGTCTCCTCGACACGGGCGCCTGGGTCCCGGAGGCGATCAGCCTGATGAAGCGCAACAACTGCGGCAAGGCGCTGGCCATCGCCCGCGAGGCCCGCGACATGCACGGCGGGGCGGGGATCACGGGCGAACTGCATGTGATGCGCCACGCGATGAATCTGGAGACGGTCAACACCTATGAGGGGGCGCATGATGTGCATGCGCTGATCCTTGGCCGGGCGATCACGGGCGAGAGCGCGTTCTAGAGCGCTACCGCCAGACGCGCGGCTGGACCTACTCGCACCCCGTCGTGGTCTGGTTCCAGGTGATGCCGGCGATCTTCCAGACGCCGTCGCGGCGGATCAGGTCGAAATGGTTGGAGCCGCAATGGCTGAGGCGGCCGTCGATGCGGAAGACGTAGCGGCCGAAGACCATGGCCACGTCGCCGTCGATGGCGACGATGGGATCGGGCATGACCTCCTCAAGCGGCGGCGCGGCAGGGCTCAGATTGCTCGCGAACTCCGTCGCGCTCATCCGGCGGATGACCCGGCTCCCATCCGGTCGCGCGACCACGGCCGTCATCCGCGCCTCGGCGTCGAAATGCGGGGTGGCCAGCGCGCCATCGCGGGCGGCGATGGCGGCGAACACGCCGTTCACCGGGACCAACACAGCCTGGGCCTCGGCCGAGGCCGGGTCGGCGGGCGTGGTCGTCAGGGCGGCGGTCTGGAGCGCGGCGGCCAACAGGACGGACAGGGACATGGCGATCTCCTCGGGACGACGGCCCGACGCTATCACGCCGCCCGGCGCCGACAAGCGCGCGCCGTCAGGAAGGATCAGCGGCGCCTTTCCCCCGAAGCTTTATGGATCGAGGGGCCGGGCGTCTTGTTTCGGCGCGCACGCGGGCTAGGCTGGCGGCAAGTCGGGGGACGAGCATGAGCACCACGGAACTGGAACAGGCGGCCGGGACCGACCCGTTCATCGCCCTAGCCGAGGTGTTCGCCGGGCGGCGCGCCCTGGTGCTGGAGGACGATCCTGCGCTGGCCGAACATGTGTCCGACCGTCTGCTGCGCGCCGGGTTCGAGGCGGTGGACTGCGTGGACGCGGGCGAAGCGGCGCTGAGCGCGGCGGCGACCCACGCCTATGACGTGCTGATCCTGGACCGGCTGACCAAGGGGCTGGACGGGCTGGAGACGCTGAAGCGCCTGCGCACCTCCGCCGGGCCGTCCAGCGACGCGCCGGCCCTTATGCTGACCGCCCTGACCGGCGAACGTCAGCGGGTCGAGGGCCTGCTGGGCGGGGCCGACGACTATCTGTCCAAACCCGTCGGCGACGAGGAGCTGCTGGCCCGGATCGCGGCCCAGCTGCGTCGCGTGGCGCGTCGGGCCAGGCCCGCCAACGCCGATCTGATGAACGGGCCGTTCCGTCTGTCGCCGGGCGCGCGGACGCTGAAACTGCAGATCGAGGGCGGCGAGCGTCTGATCGACCTGTCGCCGCTGGAGTTCGCCATCGTGTCCGAGCTGATGACCGCGCGGGGCCAGCCGGTGACCAAGACCATGCTGTGGGACCGGTGCTGGGTCGAGTGGACCTTCCTGCCCGACAACTTCGTCAACATCATCGACGCCCGCATCTCGGCCCTGCGTCGCCGGCTGAAGGAACAGGCGCCGGAGCTGGGCGAAGACCTGCATCCGCTGATCGTCTCGGCCCGCAGCCAGAGCCTGATCTTCCGCGATCTCGAC
>CAMLNY010000388.1 GCA_946481405.1 uncultured Brevundimonas sp.
CACCGCCGATAGTGAGCTCGCCCGCTGGCTGCTGGTGGCGATGACCGGCGCGATCGCGATCGGGGTCGCCGTGTGGATGTGGCGCGAGACCCGGCGCGGAGACATGGCCGCGCTGGGAATGGTGCTGGGGGGAGCGCTCGGCAACATCCTCGACCGGGTGCGGTTCGGCTATGTCGTGGACTTCATCGATTTTTCGGGCACGGGCGTGTTTCCGTGGGTGTTCAACGTCGCCGACAGCGCCATCAACGTCGGCGTCCTGCTGCTGATTATCGACAGTGTGATGTCGGAGCGAAAGCCGGCCGTTGGCGCGGCCCCCGAAAAGGCGTAATCACCCGCTCTTTCCTGCTATCCAGAGCGCTGTAGTTGCGCCGGAGCCGAACCGACCCATGCGAACCGCCCGTATCCTGACCCTCTCCGCCATCGCCGTGTCGGCCGTCGCCCTGACCGCCTGCGGCGGTCTGCGCCAGTCCATCGGCCTGACCAAGGTGGTGCCGGACGAGTTCCTGACCGTGGCCTCGGCCCCGCTGACCGTGCCGCCGGAATACGGCCTGCGTCCGCCGGCCCCGGGCCAGCCGCGCCCGCAGGAGCTGGCTCCGGAAAGCGCCGCGCGTCAGATCCTGCTGGGTCAGCGTCAGGCCATCACCCGCACGCCGGGCGAACAGGCCTTGGTCGCCCAGGCCGGCGGCGACCGCGCCGACCCCTTGGCCCGCTATGTCGTCGACGACGAATTCGGCGATCTCGCGCACAAGGAAGAGAGCTTCGCCAACCGCATCCTGTTCTGGCGCCGTGACGACGCGGCCTCGCAGGCCCCGACCCAGACCCAGACGGCCCAGGGCGCGGTGACCATCGACGCCGCCAGCGAGCACGCCCGCCTGCAGGCGCTGACGGGCACGCAGAGCTCGATCGTGATCGCCCCGCGCCGCTCGGGCGGGTTCAAGCTGCCGGGCCTGTAAGGAAGGCGACAGGCTTCAAGGATCGGGGCGCGCCGGAGACGGCACGCCCTTTTCGTTTGGGCCGGCTTGCGCGGGCGATGACAGTCCTTATTGTAAACGGACTTGCTCAAGGACCGTCCGCATGACCGATCTTCGTTCCCTCGTTCACCTGTCCGGCGTGGAACAGCTGAGGCTGGGATTTCAGGCCGACGAGAACGCCGCCCCGATCGCGCGCACGCTCGACTATCGCCTGACCGAGGTCGAGGAGGGGCGGGTGGTGTTCGAGGGGACGCCGACGGGGGCCGTCTACAACCCCATCGGCACGGTGCACGGCGGCTGGATGGCGACCCTGCTCGATTCGGCTTGCGCCTGTGCGGTGCATTCGATGCTGAAGCCGGGACAGGTCTATACGACGCTGGAGATCAAGACGGTCTTCCATCGCGCCCTGACCGAGGGCGTGCCGGTGAAGGCGGAGGGGCGGCTCGTCCAGATCGGACGTCGCGCGGGCTTCGCCGAGGCGGACCTGAAGGGCGTGGACGGCAAACTCTATGCGACGGCGACGTCCACCTGCCTGATCAGCACAGTCGAAGCTTGACGCCTCTGGATGTGAACGAAAGGGTCCCTTGGGCTCATTCGCCCGCCTTGGAGCGCCCCAAGATGACGGAGGACGGTACGGTCGAAGCCTGGCCCATCTCGCCTCCGAGTCCGCCGCCTGGCGCAAGGAGGCTGCGCTCGTTCTCGGCGACTGGCTTTATCCGCGTGCGGGGTTATCGGAAGCGGAGGTCCAGATCATTCATCAGGCCCTGCTCACAGCGGCGATCGCCGAGACCGATGAGGACGCCTGTTACGCAGAGCTGAATGCTTTGACCCGGTCCAATCGGGCGATCGTCAGGTTGAAGGATTGGGACCGCCTGCTTGAAAGGCTTCCCGATTATCCCTCAGGTCCCCAGACACTCGCGTTGATGCTGCTCAGCGTTTTCGGAGAGCCGGCGTTCGCGGATCGCCTTAAGACCCTTGCGACCGAATATTCGTACCTCGATCACGCGCGCACGCACAAAACGATTTCGGAACTTCGAGGCGACCGAGCCGCCCTGTCCGGGCCCCAGGACGGGGCGCATCGACAGGATGGGGAAGACACGGGCCTTTCAGGCGTGACGACGGATCGCGTTCGACCGGCGGGGCTCGACCGCCCAGAAGAAGACCAACCCCAATAGCCAGAGCGTCAGGTTGGCTGCGCCGTTGAAGACAAGCTCGGCAATTTGATCATTCTCAGCCATAGACCCCTCCAACTTTGCCGGAAGTGAAAACGCGAAACCCCGTCGTCGGTTCGGCGCGCGACGGAATCATTTTCCTATTTGTAATCTGCGCAGTAGGAACGCCGGGCGAGGCCGCGCTTTTGTCGGGGTATGGACACAGAGATCGATCGTCTCCGCGCCCAAGCGGCAAAAGCCCGGCGGCTCCTCATCGCTACCTCCGATCGGATCACGCGGAAGCAGCTGACGGACTATGCCGAGGAGTGCGACGACCATGCCGATCGGCTGGAAGCGGCCGAAGCGCTGAAAACGGGGCGCTGTCACTGAGCCGGGGCCGTAGGCCGATCAACCGTCAGAGCCTGTTCAGGCGTAGCGGCGGCGGCGTTCTGCGCTGATCAGGGTCGAGCGGACGAAGTCCGCGGGCGGGTCGGTCTCGGCCAGCACCTGTTCCTTGATGGCGCGCGGCTCTCCGAACAGGTGACCCTGACCCATGGCGACGTCGAGTTCGAGGATGTCGACGATCTGGCGTTCCGACTCGCACTTCTCGGCGATGACCTCGATACCGTAGCG
>CAMLNY010000389.1 GCA_946481405.1 uncultured Brevundimonas sp.
CCTCAATCTGTTGCTGTTCCGCGTGGTCGTGGGCCAGAAGGCGTCTCGAGAGGCGTGGATCGGCGCCACCCTCGGCATCGTCGGCGTGTCGGTCCTGTCGGGCGGCGCGGCGCTGGGCGCGGGGTTCGACGGGCGGGCCCTGACCGGAATCGGTCTGGCGGTGCTGGCGGTGCTCAGCTCGGCCGTCGGCAACTATTTCTCGTGGAAGGGCCAGCAGCTGGGCTCCGCCATCCTGCCCCAGACTGGCTGGGCCATGGCGTACGGTACGGCGATGCTGGTCCTGCACGGACTGGTCACCGGCGCACATTTCACCGTCGACTGGTCGCCCGGATACCTGATCTCTCTGGCCCATCTGTCGATCCTCGGATCGGTTGTGGCCTTCGTCGTCTATTTCGCCGTGGCGCGGGCGCGCGGCTATGCGCTGGCCAGCTATATCTCGGCCCTGACGCCGCCGATCGCCATGCTGGTCTCGGTGCTGTTCGAGGACGCGCGCTTCGGCTGGACGGCGGCCGTGGGGCTTCTGCTGGTGCTGGCGGGACAGGCCCTGCTGATCCGCGCGCCCAAGGTCAGCTAGCGAAACCAGCCGCGCTTCTTCGGTTTCGCCTCGGCCTTCGCCGCTTTCTTCGCTGCGCGCTCGGCCTCTTCCTTCTCGCGCCGCTCGCGCATGGCTTTCGCCTGACGGACGGCGATCAGGGCGATGAGGCCGTGGCGGGTCCGGGACGAGGTCCCGGGTGTGTAGGTCGCGCCCATCGGTCAATCCTCAAGCTTCGTCTGATCGAGAAGCCGCGACAGCCGTTCGCGTTCCGCCTTCGTCGCCTCGCGCTCGGCCTTGGTCCGGCCGTGGACGACGCGGTTCGTCGCAGCCTGGGCTTTCGCCTCCGCGCGGGCCCGGGCCTTGCGGAAGGCGTTCAGATTGACGGTATCGGCCATATTGGCAGTCTGGATTGGCGCCGTTCGCGGTTCAAGCCGAGGAATTTTCGCCGACGCAGAATGCCGTGTTCGCAGGCGCAACCCGGTTTCGCGAACGACGTTTCCACGTCTCACCATCCGACAGGAGAGACCCGCATGGTAGACGTCACCCTCATCAAGGAACACCTCGAAGTCGTCGGTTCGGACGGCGGCCATGTCGGTCGCGTCGACCACGTGCTGGGCGATCAGATCGAACTGGCCAAGCTGGATCTGGCCGGTGGCTTCAAGCACCACCTGATCCCGGTCAGCTGGGTCGACTATGTCGACGACGACAAGGTCCGCCTGACCCTGACCGAGGATCAGGCCAAGGCCCAGTGGACCGAGAAGCACTAGTTCGCCACGGACTTGTCCACGAATTCACGGAGGCCCTGCTGAACAGGCGGGGCCTTTCGCGTATCAGGGGCGTGTCGGCGTCGGGCCGACGGGGAGACACGCCTTGATCCGACTGATCCTGAACATCCTGTGGTTAATATTCGGCGGCTGGATCAGCGGCCTGCTGTGGCTGATCGGCGGCGCGGTTCTGGCCATCACCATCGTCGGCCTGCCATGGAGCTTCGCGGCCTGGCGGATCGCCAGCTATTCCTTCTGGCCGTTCGGGCGAGAGGTCGTCTGGGGCGGCGAGCCCGACGGCAAGGACATCGGTTGTTTCGGCATCGGCCTGAACGTCATCTGGTTCATCTTCGCCGGCTGGTACATCGCCCTGTCGCACCTGCTGATCGCCGTGGCGGAGTTCATCTCCATCATCGGCATTCCGTTCGCGTTGAAGGATCTGGAGCTGGCCAAGCTGGCTCTTGCCCCTGTCGGCGCGACCATCCGCGACAAGCCTTGACCCCAAGGCGGGTCAGGAGGACGCTGGCGCCCTCGTTTCCGTGCCCGGAGTTCGACCATGTTGATCCCGACCCTCGCCGCCGCGTCGCTCGCCTTCTGGCTGCAGACGGCCCCGACCACCACCCAGGACGCGGCCGTCGAGGCGACCCAGCTTCCGGCTGTCGAAGCCGAGGCCGTCCCCGAAGAGGAGGAGGCAGAGCCTCGCGTGATCTGCCGTACGGAGACGATCGTGGGCAGCCGCATGCCCTCGCGCATCTGCATGACCGTCGAGCACCGCGACCAGCGCCGCCGCGACTCGCGCGCCATGGTCCAGCGGCTGGACGTCCAGAATTCCAACCGCGGCCGGATCTACGCCCCCGGCGGGCGCGGCGGCGAATAGGCTCAGTCTTCCTTCAGAAGGACGTCCAGCATCATCTCGCGCCGGGTGAGGAAGCTCTTCGTCACCTGATAGTGCTCTGTGTCCTCGTATGCGACGCGGGCGAGTCCGGCCTGTGAGGCCTCGTAGATCCAGGCGTTTGGATAGCCGAGCAGGATCGGCGAATGGGTGGCGATGATCAGTTGCGACCGCGCCAGCACGAGTTCGTGCATGCGCGCCAGGAAGGAAAGCTGACGGCTCGGCGACAGGGCCGCCTCGGGCTCGTCGAGGATATAGAGGCCGTCGCCGATGAAGCGGTTGTCGAAGAGGGCGAAAAAGCTCTCGCCATGGGACTGTTCGTGCAGGGACCTGGCGCCGAAGCGGTTCGCCCCGACGCCCTCGAGATAGCTGGCGACCGTGAAGAAGCTTTCGGCCCGAAGGAAGAAGCCGTCCTGAAGCCTGAGGGCCGACTTCACCGGTCGGATGAAGCGATGCAGCGGCGAATGGCTGTCGCGCGTGCCGAAGCGATGCTCGCGCCCGCCGCCCTCCGGGTTGAAGCCCCAGGCGACC
>CAMLNY010000390.1 GCA_946481405.1 uncultured Brevundimonas sp.
TTCGACACGCCCGATGCGTCGGTGAAGAAGCCCGCGGCCCCGTTCACGATGAAGGCGATGGACGCCAGGAAAGCCAGAACCACCACCGCCAGAGCGGCCGTGCCGGCCCAGTGGCGCGGCACCCGGGTCCGGTCCTCGATGAACCGTTTCACCCCGTCGATCATGATCAGGAGGAAGAGGGCCATGGCCAGAGGCGTCAGGATGTCCCGCAGCCAGTAGAGAGCGGCGCCCACGGCCACGACGGCCAGGGCCACCAGGGCGTTGCGGGCGACGGTCGAGGTCGGAACGGCGATCGGCGGTTTCATGCCCGAAGTTGTCGATGGCGTCGGGGGTCCGGTCAATCGCCGATTGGCGGCAAGCGGCGCCACGGCTAATCATCGGTCCAAGGAGATCCCGCATGACCGACGTCGCCGCCAATCCCGGCCTGTTCCTTGGCCAGTCCTCTGACGGAGCCGCGCCGCAGCGCGAGATCCTGCTGTGGAACCGGGCCAACCGGCACGGGGTGATCGCGGGCGCGACCGGGACCGGCAAGACGGTGACCCTTCAGATCATGGCCCAGGGCTTCTCCGAAATGGGGGTTCCGGTCTTCTGCGCCGACGTGAAGGGCGATCTGTCGGGCATCAGCCAGGTCGGAACGCCGAACGAGAAACTTCTGGCGCGCGCGGCCGGGATGAACCTGACTCTGACGCCCAAGGCCGCGCCGACGGTCTTCTGGGACCTGTACGGCCAGAAGGGGCACCCGGTCAGGGCCACGGTCAGCGAGATCGGGCCGCTGCTGATGGCGCGGATGCTGGACCTGAACGAGGTGCAGGAGGGAGTTCTGGCCGTCGCCTTCCACGTGGCGGACAAGGAAGGCCTGTTGCTGCTCGACCTCGACGACCTGAGGTCGCTGCTGGTCTACGTCGGAGAGAACGCGGCCCGGATCGGCCGCGAGGTCGGCAATGTCGCCCCGGCCTCCATCGCCTCGATCCAGCGGGCCCTGCTGCAGCTGACGCCGGCCGAGGGCGACGCCTTCTTCGGCGAGCCGGCCCTGAAGCTGACCGACATGATGCGGACGTCGCTGGACGGGCGCGGTCAGGTCAACGTGCTGGATTCGACCCGGTTGATGAACAGCCCGCGCCTGTACGGCGCCTTCCTGTTGTGGCTGATGTCGGAGCTGTTCGAACAGCTGCCCGAGATCGGCGATCCGGAGAAGCCGCGCCTCGTCTTCTTCTTCGACGAGGCCCACCTGCTGTTCAAGGACGCGCCCAAGCCGCTGCTGGAGAAGGTCGAACAGGTGGTGCGCCTGATCCGCTCCAAGGGTGTCGGGATCTATTTCATCACCCAGAACCCGGCCGACATTCCCGACAGCGTCCTGGCCCAGCTCGGCAACCGCATTCAGCATGCGCTGCGCGCCTACACCCCCGCCGACCAGCGCGGACTGAAGGCGGCGTCGGAAAGCTTCCGCGTCAATCCGGCCTTCGATACCCAGGACGCGATCCAGGCGCTGGGGACCGGCGAGGCGCTGGTCTCCACGCTGGACGAAAAGGGGGCGCCGCGCGTCGTGGCCCGCACCCTGATCCGCCCGCCGGACAGCCGTCTGGGCCCCGCGACGGACGCCGAACGCGCCGCCGTCATGGCCGCCAGC
This sequence comes from uncultured Brevundimonas sp., assembly GCA_946481405.1. The sequence continues at coordinate 1,628 of CAMLNY010000390.1, forward strand.
CCGGTGAAGGGGGTCTATGACACCGTGGTGGATCGGGAATCCGCCGAGGAAATCCTCGCCGCCCGCCATGCGCAGGCCGACGCCGCCGCCGGACAGGCCGCCCAGCCGGCCCCGAAGGGCCGTGCGCCCGCCGCCCCGAAAGCGCCGCCCGCGCCGAAGGCCCCGCGCAAATCCAACCGCCAGACGCCGATGGAGGCCCTGACCAAGTCGGTGCTGCGCACGGCGGGATCGACGATCACGCGCGAGCTGCTGCGGGGGATTCTGGGGGGCCTGCGCCGCTAGCGCGGGACCAGCCGCCACATCCTGAGCGGATGCCGGACCGCGCCGGCCTCCTCGCCCGCCGCATGGCCCCGGCCCATGTAGAGGTCGGCGCGGACCGGGCCGCGAATGGCCGAGCCGGTGTCGAGCGCCATGACCAGACCGGTGTAACCGTTCCGCGCGCCGGTCAGGTTGCCGGCGCCGGCCGAAATCCAGGCGAGGTCGCCGTAGGTCCAGCTGGCCGGATCGACCGCGATGGCCCGGCGCGCGGGCAGGGGGACGCCCGCCGCCCCGGCCGGATCGCCGCCGTCGTCGGGGTCCATGGCGAAATAGATGTAGCGGGGGTTCAGGGTGGTGATCGCCCGCGCCTCTGCTCCCCGATGCGCCGCCAGCCAGGCGCGGATCGCCTCGCCCGAGGTTCCGTTGGCGGGAAGGAGACCGCGCTCGGCCATCGGTCGGGCGATGCCGACGAAGCGGTGGCCGTTGTCGGCGGCGTAGGCGGCGCGGGCCTTCGATCCGTCCTCGAAGGTCAGATAGCCGGAGCCCTGGATCTGGAGGAAGAACAGGTCCTCGGCCCTCATCCACGCCAGGGGCGAGGAGGGCGGCGGCCCGGCCTCGATCACGGCGCGTTCGGCCAGCACCTGACCCCGGGTCCAGCCGGCGGGGCGGCCCAGAACGGGCGTGTCGAACTCGGCGTCCGGACGACGCCGAGCCTCATATTCCGGGGCGAAGTATGAGGTCAGCAGGCCCGGACCGCCGTCGGCATCCAGCTGTTTGCGCTCCAGCGCCCATAAGCCGGTCTCGACCGTGAGCGGCCGCAGGCGCGTGCCGTCG
>CAMLNY010000391.1 GCA_946481405.1 uncultured Brevundimonas sp.
CGGGGGAAGGTGATGGGCAGACGGCCCGACGGATTGACCTGGCCGAAAAGAATGCGGGCAATGGCCTCGCCGCCGCGCTGGCCGGGATACCAGGCCTGAACCACGGCCGGGACGGCGTCGATCCACGGCATCAGGACGGGCCCGCCGGTTTCCAGCACAACGGTCGTCTTCGGATTGGCGGCGGCGACGGCGGCGATCAGGGCGTCCTGACCGTTGGGCAGGGAGAGCGTCTCCACGTCCTGCGCCTCGGTCGTCCACTGGGTGGCGAAGACGACGACAGCCTCGGCGCCTTGGGCGGCACGTGCGGCCGCGGCGACGTCGTCACCGGCCACGAACTCGACCTCGGCGTCGGGGGCCACGGCCCGGATCGCGTTCAAAGGCGACGACGCGTGGTAGGTCACCCGCGCGAACGATGCGGCCGCGCCCGAGGTCAGGGGAATCTCGATGGGGGCTCCGCCTACGGAACGCACCTGGGACGAGCCGCCGCCCGACAGGACGCCGACATCGGCATGGCCGCCGATCACCACGATCCGCCGCACCTGCGGGCTGAGCGGCAGGACACCACCCTCGTTCCGCAACAGGACGATGCCCGCCTCGGCCGCGCGCTGGGCCACCTCGGCGTTGGTCGCATAGTCGATCGTCCGGGCGGCCGTCGGGACCGGCGTATCCATCGCGCCCGTCTCGATCATCCCGATCAGGATGCGGCGGACCATGTCGTCGAGACGCGCTTCGGTGACCCGTCCGGCCGCGACTGCCTCGGTCAGGGGCGCGCCGAAATAGATCTGGCGATCCAGTTCCTGGCCCGATTCCTGATCCAGCCCGCTGTTGGCGGCGCGCTCGGTGGAGTGCACCGCGCCCCAGTCGGACATGACCCAGCCGGGATAGTTCCAGTCGCGCTTCAGCACCTGGTTCAGCAGGAAGTCGCTCTCGCAGGCATAGTCGCCGTTGATGCGGTTGTAGGCGCACATGACCGAGCCCGGCCGACCGCGCTCGATGGCGATCTGGAAGGCCAGGAGATCGCTTTCCCGGAGCGCCGCCTCGTCGAGGCGGGCGTCCATGATCATCCGCCCGGTCTCCTGACTGTTGAAGGCGAAATGCTTGATCGTCGAGACGATCTGGTTCGACTGGACGCCGCGAATGTGTTCGCCCGCCATGACGCCGGCCAGCAGCGGATCCTCGCCCAGATATTCGAAATTGCGCCCCGCCCACGGGTCGCGCGTCAGGTTCACGCCCCCGGCCAGCAGGACGTTGAAGGTCTTGGCCCGGGCTTCCGAGCCGATCATCACGCCGCCGGCGTGGGCGATTTCGGGGTCGAAGGTCGCGGCGGTGGCGAGGCTGGACGGCAGGGCGGTGGCGACGTCGCCCCGGCGCTGCTCGACCTGGTTGGCCACGCCCAGGCTGGCGTCGCTCTCGCGCAGGGCCGGAATGCCCAGCCGGGGCACGCCCGGCACATAGCCGGCCGAGGGAATCATCTGGTCCAGCGGCGCGCCCGGCGTGCGGTCGGCCATGGGCGGGAAATACCCATGGACCAGTTGCAGCTTCTCCTCGAGGGTCAGCTGGGCGACCAGGGCGTCGGCGCGGGCTGCGGCGTCAGTGGAGGTTGAGGCGTTGGCCGGAGCGGCCTGTGCAAAGGCGTCCGCGGAGGCGACGGGCGTCTGGGCGGCGAGCAGCGCGACGGCCGCGACCGACAGGCTCCGCCATGCTCCAAAACGCCTCGACATCCGTACGATCCCTCCAGATCAGCACAGGAATTTCGATCGAGCGATGCAGAAGCCCGCGTACACCGACCGGTCGTTGGAGCGATGGAACCGCCCCTTCGCCGGTTCACCCCGAACACACAGGACGCACGGGTCCTGTCGCTCGAAAGCGAACGCTTGGGATCGCCGCCTGAGAACCCGCCCGATCTTGATCGGACTGCGAATACCCGAAGCTTCGACTTCAGCCGTCTGTACGAGTGCTTGACCCGATTTCCGTCCCTGGGAGGGTCTGCGCCCTCTCACATGCTGGTAAAGCACGCTTTGAGAGCGTTCACAATCACAAACCGGCCACAAATGGTTACAGCCGCGCCGGCGGGGCTCCAGCGTGACAGTTGCAGGGATGGACGGCGGCTAGACGGACTGTTCGCGGATCTGGACCAGCAGAATCAGGGCCACGGCGGCGAGGCCGGTCAGGACCAGCAGCAGGCTCTGGAAATCCCCCTCCCCCGCCATGGCGAAGGCCAGCGACGGGGCGATCAGGGCCGGGATGGTGTTGGTCAGGTTCAGCACCCCCATGTCACGCCCGCGATGCTCGGGCGTGATCAGGAGCTGCATGGCATAGGCGCCCTGAAGCCCGAGGAAGAGCCCCACCCCCGTCGCGAACAGGACATAGCCCGTCGCCGCCGGGATCCATTGCGGCAAGAGCGCCATCAAGCCCAGCCCCGCCGTCATCATCACCGCCGTGAGCAACAGGAACGGCTTCCGCAGCCGCACCGCATCCGACAACCGCCCCATGGCGATGGACAGGGGGACCAGCAGGATGGTCACCGATCCCGCCAGCCAGGCGACCTGACGCGCGATCTCGGTCGGGGACACGGGCGGCCCCCTCCGCTCGACCGTCTCGAAATAGAAGAGGAGGTAGGCGAACAGGATGCTGCCCGCGATCTGGACCAGCAGGCGCGCGGTCCAGACACGCGCCAGATTGCGCCTCCGACCCGCCCCCGCCTGAACCA
>CAMLNY010000392.1 GCA_946481405.1 uncultured Brevundimonas sp.
GCTGACGCTCGAAGAACGGCGCGCGGACGCCGAGGGTGATCGACAGGGCGTCTTCGAAGAACTGACCGCGGTATTCGGCCGAGATCTGGTTCAGCAGGGCGATCGAGAACCGGTCACGCGAGCGGTAGTAGGAGCCATCGCGGCCGAAAACGCGCAGATCTTCATTGCCCCAGGTGTTTTCACCGGCGAACACTTCCGGCACCGAACCGTCCGCGTTGTAACGCACCGCTTCACCCGTCTGACGGTGGCGACCGTAGTCGTTGGTGTAGGAGATACGGATGCGATTGTCGTCGTTGATGTCCCAAATCAGCGAGGACAGGACGCCATAGCGGCGGGTGTTGGTATTCGACGGGGTGTACAGGGCGACGTTGTCGCAGCTGTCGCCGTCGCCATTCAGATCCGTTCCGGTGTTCAGGAACGCTGCCGCCGTGCACTGGGCTGCGGTGATCGTGCCCGGCGAGCCGTTGGTCGAGGCGGTTCCGTTGTTGGCGGTGTTCTGGTCGAGACGGTCGTCACGCTCGCTGACCAGGGTGAAACCGCCGCCGTTGGCGATGGTGTACTGGAACGAGGGATCGATCGTGATGCGGAGGTTGTCGGTCAGGCCGTAGCTGAACTGACCGCGGATGTTGCCCGTGTTCGACGGGTTAATCCGGGTGCGGTGATCGTTGGTGCAGCTTCCCGTGGCGTTGCCGCCAAAGTAGGTGATGATGCTCGACTGGGTCGACTCGTTCTGGATCGTGCCGGCGCCAGGCAGCGGGCGGAAGCAGGCGATGTCGTTCTCGGGCTTCAGACCGAGGTTGAACTGCGCCAGGTTGATGAAGGTGTTGTAGGAGTTGTTGCGATTCTCGTTCCAGTGGAAGGCCACGCTGGCGAAGTCGCCGTCACCCAGGTCTTGGAAAATGCGGCCGTTGTACTGCTTCTTTTCCAGTTCGCCCGGGCCCTTCCACTTGTCGTAGTTGGTGTACGAACCGGTGATGAAGGCGGTCGTGCCCCAGGGACCGAAGGCGCCCGTGTCAAAGCGGCCGAAGACGCGGCCGTAGTTGAAGGAGCCGATCGACGTACGGATCTGGGCGCCCATTTCGTCCAGCGGACGCTGGGTGGTGTAGGCGATGGTGCCGCCGTTGGCCGAGGCCGTGGGGCTGTCGACGTCGGTCGAGCCTTGGTTGACCGAGGCGCGGTCGATGATCTCGGAATCGACCTGTTGGTTCGAGAACACCGCGTAGTTGCCGGTGTCGTTCAGCGGGATGCCGTCGAAGGTCAGCGAGACGCGGTTGCCGTCGAAGCCGCGCAGGCGGATGTTGCCGCCCGAGTTGCCGTAGGGGTCGTTGTTCGTGAAGTTCAGGCCGGGGACGTTGTTCAGCAGGGCGATGACCGACTGGCCCGACGCCTGACGGCTGATGTATTCTTGGGTGATCGTCGAGCGGGTCTTGTCGACCGTCTGGGCGACAACGGCGCCGGAGATGGTGCGTGGGCCGCGCTGGCCGGTCACGACGACTTCTTCGATGACGGTGCCTTCAGCGGCATCCGTACCCGACGACTGGGCCGAGGCGGCGCCAGCCAGCAGCATTCCGCTGACCAGGGCGGTGGTCGCCCAGAGCGCACGAGTGCGAGTGTTCATTTTGTATCCCCAGATATTGCGGGTCATGCCCGGCGCGCGGAGTCCATGCGGCCAGAGAGGGCCGCACCTGTCGAAATCTCGCCCCCTCTACGAGCGGTCTCGGAACCATCGACGACAGTCATGTGACACCCGTGTGACAGCCGAAGGGGGTGACCCCGGCGCCACACCTTCGCGTCCGAACGGACTCAGCGCCCCCAAACCGCCCGCAGCCGCGCCTCGCGCCCGCAGAAACGACTGTATCCTCCGTACCGCACCGGATTCAGCCGCGCAAAATCCTGGTGATAACTCTCCGCCGGCCAGAACCGGGCGGCGTTTCGGACCGGCGTAACGAATCGGCGTTCACCGATCACGGCGACGGCGGCTGCGCGCGACGCCTCCGCGATCGGTCGCTGCGCGGCCGTGGCGAAGACGGCCGTGGCGTAGGACGGCCCCTGATCACAGAATTGACCGTTCGGATCCGTCGGGTCGATCGTGCGCCAGAACCGGTCGACCAGCTGGCGATAACTGATGCGCGCCGGATCATAGGTGACCTGCACCGCCTCCACATGGCCGGTCCCGCCCCGAACCACCTGTTCATAGGTCGGATTGGCGACCGTCCCGCCGGCGAACCCCGACACCGCCGAGACGACCCCTGGCATGTGTTCGAAGTTCGACTCCGTCGACCAGAAGCAACCGCCCGCGAAAACCGCGACCTCACGTCGGCCGCTGTCCTGTCCGCCCTGCGCGGCGGGGGCGGCCCCGGCGGCCGGTTCACCAGGAGAACAGGCCGCGAAGCCGAGCGCCACGACTACGGCCAGTCTGGAAAGCAGGGACATCGACGACCTCCGAACGCCGCTCCAATCGAGCGGCCACGCGACAGCTACGTTGGAGCGCGCCTTCCGGATACAAGGGGAACGCCGAATTCGCGCCTGACGGCCGTCCTTGCGACATCGGCGGCCTTTGCCGTGATTTTCGCCGTCTTCACGGCGTTTGCGGTTGGACCGGCCCCGGGATTGCGGTCGGAGAAGGGCCACGGGTCGGCGCTCTCTGCGGTGGTCTGGCCTACCGTGCCGCAGCGACCCTTCTGGCGAGGG
>CAMLNY010000393.1 GCA_946481405.1 uncultured Brevundimonas sp.
TCGAACACGTCGGTCACGATGGACGCGGAGGGGACGCCGACCTTCTCGAACAGGCGGCCGTGCATCATGCCCATGACGCCGCCGCCGCCGGCCGGGCGGTCCCAGGGCGTGCGGACGAAACGGCCCGGTTCGCCGGGGAAGAGGTCGGCGGGCGCCGCGTCCTCCAGCTCCTCGAACCCTGAGTGGATGCGATCGCGCAGATGCTCGAACCAGGCGCGGGTTTCGACCTTCCGAAGGTCCAGCGGATCGGCGTCGGGGAGGGGGACCTGGCTCATGGCCGGGGTTCAATCACGTCTGGGCGTCGAGGTCACGGGGCTGTGGCGATTGAACCGGGTCGCCCGGCGCCCGTTTGCCCCCGGGGGAGCTGGTGAGGAGATCCGTGATGCGCATGCTCGTTCTTTCGACCCTGACGGCGGTCCTGTTGGCGGGGACGGCTTCGGCGCAGGACGCCGCGGTCTTTCGCGAGACCGACGAGGGGCTGACCTGCGCCCAGATCGGCGACGAGGCGGCGCAACTGAGCGCGGCCATGGGGGACCGGACGCCGTCGGGCGGCTGGCTGAGTGCATTGGGCAATCTGGCCAAGTCGGGCGCGTCGATGCTGGTCCCCGGCGGGGCGCTGGCCGTCGCCGGAGCCGACGCGGTGCGCCAGCCCGGGCGCGAGCGAGCGGAGGCCGAAGAGGCCGCGCTGCAGAACCGCTGGTACTATCTGAACGGGCTGCACGCCGGGCGGGGCTGTCGCGAGCAAGCCGCGGCGACCCCGGCCCAGACGCGTTCGCCGGCGATTCAGCCAGGGGCGTTGACGGCGCGCGGGGACCGCTAGCCGCGCTTTACTCAGGGCGCCGCCTCGGCCACGGTCCCGGCCTCCAGTGAGCGAGGCCGTCCATGCGTCTGATCCTGCCTGTCCTGATGGGCCTCGCCCTCGCGAGCCCCGCCCTGGGCCAGACGCCGGAGGCCGAGCGCACCATCATGGCGACGGTGGTCGCCGAGCACGACCGCCACATCGATCTGCTGGAGCGGATGGTCAATGTGAACTCCGGCACCCTGAATCACATCGTGGCGCGGCACAAGGGCAACGGGCGCGGGAAGCGCATGCTGCTGATCGGCCATCTCGACACGGTGTTCGAGCCGGACAGCCCGTTCCAGACCTTCGTGCGCGACGGCTCGCGGGCGACCGGGCCCGGCGTCGGCGACGACAAGGGCGGAGTGGTGGTGATCATCGCGGCCCTGCGCGCCATGCAGGCGGCCGGAACGCTGGAAGGATCGAACGTAACGGTGGTCCTGACCGGGGACGAGGAGCGGCCGGGCGCGCCGCTGGAGATCGCGCGGCGGGACCTGATCGCTCGTCTATGCGACGTGCACCATCTCGCGAGCGGAGAACGAGGAGCGGGTGGCGGGCCTTCTCGGGGAGGACGAGGGGCTGGCGATCGAGGACGGCGAGGAGTTCGGCACGATCGCAAGGCGAAGTTCGTCCAGCTGGACCCTCACCACGGGCGGACGGACCGGGCATTCGAGCGGGGTGTTCGGCGAGAACCTGGGCTACGGCGCCATCTATGAGCTGGCGCGGATCCTCGACACGTTCCGGCGCGAGCTGCCGGAGCCCAACCTGACCTACAACGTCGGCGTGGTCGCGGGCGGGACCCCGGCGGAGATCGATGCGGCGGGCTTCCGCGTCACCGCCTCGGGCAAGACCAATATCGTGGCCGAGACGGCTGTCGCGCGGGGCGACCTGCGCACCCTGACGCCGGAACAGGACGCCCGGGTGCGCGAGCGAATGGCGGACATCGTCGACGATCATCTGCCGAGGACGACGGCCGAACTGGTCTTCGCGCCCGACGGCTATCCGCCCATGGCGCCGACGCCGGGGAATACCGCCCTTCTGGAGCGTCTGAACACTGTGAACCGCGACCTCGGCCTGCCGGAGATGGCGCCCTACGATCCGGCGAAGCGCGGGGCGGCCGACTCGGGCTTCGTGGCCGCCGATGTGGATACGCTGGGCGGGCTCGGCACGGCCGGGTCGGGCGCCCATGCGGAGGGCGAGGCGGTCGATCTGGACAGTCTGGTGCGTCAGTCCCAACGGGCGGCTGTGCTGATCGGACGGCTCAGCCTCGGTCAGTAGGCGCTTTCCTTTCGGGGGCGGCGTCTGCCAGTCTCCGGTCCTCGTCGTTTTCCGGAGGTTCCCTTGATCCGCTCCTGCCTGCTCGCCGTTTCGTTGCTGGCCCTCGCCCTGCCGGCCGCCGCTCAGGACGGGGAGGCGAGGGCGCGACGGATTCTTGATCGGACGCCCCTGATCGACGGCCACAACGACCTGCCCTGGGCCCTGCGTCAGGGCTATGGCAACGATCCGCATGCGGTCGATCTGACCACCGACCTCGACTCCACGACCGCCCTGCACACCGACATTCCGCGCCTGAGGGCCGGGGGCGTGGGCGGCCAGTTCTGGTCGGTCTATGTGCCCGCGACCCTCGCCCCGACCGAGGCGGCGAAGGAGACCTTCGAACAGATCGACACGGTGCGCCGTCTCGTCGCCGCCCATCCGGACGTGTTCGAACTGGCGCGCGGCAAGTCCGGCCGCCTCGTCATCGACATCTCGGGCGACGGCCGCACCAACGACGAAGCACAGAGGCAACGCGATCCAACCGCCGTGGACGACGAGCGACTCGACCAGGTCGATTCGCCCGTGCGCGAGAAGC
>CAMLNY010000394.1 GCA_946481405.1 uncultured Brevundimonas sp.
CGAGGTCGTCGGGCAGCAGCCCGGTCCCCTGGAGGACCGCCTTGAGCGCCGCCGGCGCCATGCCTGCGGTGTTGTCGGAGCCAAAGTCGTAGCGCATCGCCGATCAGCCTTCGTTCTGGTCTTCTTCGGGGCGGGAGTCGAAGCCCGCGCTGCGCGGATTCGCGCCCTTTCGCAAACCCTGCGCGCCCTCGGCCGCCACCGGCATAACGGCGTCGTCCTCGCCATAGGGGACGGCCACTTGATGTGGGAACGGGATCTCGATCCCGGCGGCGTCCAGCGCCTCCTTGGCGGCCTGGAAGACATCCGCCTTGGTTTGCCAGTAGTCCTCGGATTTCGTCCAGGCGGCCAGGGTCATCTCGACCGAACTGTCCAGGAGGTTGGTCACGCCGGCCCAGGGCTCCGGATCGGGCAGGACCGCATCGTGCGCCTTGGCCGCCCCGATCAGGGCTTCCTTCGCCTCGTTCAGGTTCTCGCGGTAGCCGACGCCGATCTTCAGCTCCATGCGCCGCGTCTTCTGGCCCGACAGGTTCAGAATGATGTCGCCGAACACCTTTCCGTTCGGGCACATGATCTTGACGTTGTTGGCGTCCGACAGCTGGGTGAAGAACAGGTCCAGCCGCTGCACCTTGCCGATGTTGCCGCCGATATTGACCAGATCGCCGACCCGGTACGGTCGCAGAACGAGCAGCATCACCCCCGCCGCCACGTTCGACAGGGTGCCCTGCAGCGCCAGACCGACGGCCAGAGACGCGGCGCCGAGCACGGCGATGATCGAGGTCGTCTGCACGCCCAGCCGCTGCAGCACGGCGATGAAGCCGATCACGAAGACCAGCACCCGCACGACCTGCACGGCGAAGCTAAGCACCGTCGGGTCGTGGCGGAAGCCGCGTACGCGGCTGAGGCCCTTGCGCGTCCCGTTCGCCGCCCATTTGGCTACGAAGAGGGTGGCGACGAGGATCAGGACGGCGATGCCGAGGTTGACCGCGAAGTCGCCCGCGATCTGGGTCAGCTTGGCCAGCATGACGGCGTCGACGGCGACCGTCTGCTGCCCGGCGGCGAGAAGGGTGTTCAGGGGGTCGGAGGTGGAAGCCATAGGCGGGGTCTAACGCCTCAGCTTCAATTTGGAACCCGCCCGGCGATCAAGTCGCCTTTGCGACGCGCCCGCCGCCGCTTTCAAGAGAGTCGAGCAGGTCCATCACATCGTCCAGCGTATTGGCCTCACGCGCGGGCTTGTCCCAGCGGATGCGGCTGACGCGCGGGAAGCGCATGGCGACGCCGGACTTGTGTCGCGGCGACCGCTGAAGGCCCTCGAAGGCGATCTCCAGCACGAGGCCGAAATCGCGGTCCGCGCGGACCGACCGCACCGGGCCGAACCGTTCGACCGTGTGATCGCGGACGAACTTGTCGAGCTGTTTCAGCTCTTCGTCGGTGAAGCCGAAATAGGCCTTGCCCACGGGCGTCAGCGCGCCTTCCGGCGTCCAGACCCCGAAGGTGTAGTCGGAATAGAAGCTGGATCGTTTCCCGTGCCCGCGCTGGGCGTACATCAAGACGCAGTCGATGGCGTGCGGATCGCGCTTCCACTTGAACCATGGGCCCTTCGGTCGTCCGGCGACGTAGGGGCTGTCCCAGCGCTTCAGCATCAGCCCCTCGGCAGCCGCCCCGACCGGCGGATCGGCGCGCAGGACGCCAAGGCTTCCCCAACTGTCGAAGTCGACGGTGTGCGAGAGGTAGAGCCGTTCACCGCCGTGGCCATTCACCACCGCCTCAAGTCGGGTCCGCCGATGCTTCAGCGGCAGACCGCGCAGATCCTCCCCGCCCTCGGCCAGCAGGTCGTAGGCGTAGAGGCCGGCCGGATAGGCGGCGATCAGCTTGGCGTCGACCGTCTTGCGGTTCAGCCGTTGTTGCAGGTCGCCAAACGGCGCCACCTGACCGTCGCGAACAACCAGCAGCTCCCCATCGATCGCGCCCTCGAAGGTCAGGCCCTGCATCAGGTCGGGGAAGGCGCCGGTGATCTCGTCGCCGTGGCGGGAGTAGAGGCGCGCCACGCCCTGTTCGCGGACGGCCTGGACCCGGATGCCGTCCCATTTCCATTCGGCGGCGTAGTCGGCGGGGTCGAGCCTGTCGAAATCCACCGCCTCGTCGAGGGCGACCGCCAGCATGACCTGGCGGAATCGGCCGGGGGCTTCGGTGTCCGGCCGCTCTCCCCGGCCCTCGACCCAGGCGAACAGTTCGGCATAGGGCGGCTCCACCGCGTGCCAGACCTCGACGATGTCGGCGGCGCTCAGAGGCTCCAGCACCGTCGTCGCCTCCCCGCCCCCGGGCTCCGGCGGTTCGGTCACGGCGGCCGGACGCATCATCGCGACGGCCGTCCGAGCCAGCTGGGCCGACAGCCCCACCCGCATCGCCCCGGTGACCAGCTTCAGCAACGCCCAGCGCGCCTTGGGTTGAAGCGCGTCCAGCCAGCCCTCGATCAGGCCCTGGACCTCGTCGATGGTCGCCTGCGGCACCCGCTCCTCGACGACGATGACCGCGACCTTGCCCTCGATCTCGTTCCAGGCCTTCTCGAGCGCGTCCCACTCGACGCCGCTGTGCTCGGTGAAGCCGGCGTCCTCCGACGCGATCACCGCGCGCTTCAGGTTCGGCGAGATGCGGGCGTAGGGCTGCCACTGCTGGCTCCAGGCCAGCG
>CAMLNY010000395.1 GCA_946481405.1 uncultured Brevundimonas sp.
TCGGTGATCTCGACCTTCTGCAGCATCTGGCGAACGATCACCTCGATGTGCTTGTCGTTGATCGGCACGCCCTGCAGTCGGTAGACCTCCTGCACTTCGTTGACCAGGTACTCGGCCAGCGCCTCGACGCCCTGGATGCGCAGCAGGTCGTGCGGATCCGGGTTGCCGTCGATGATGTAATCGCCCTTCTGGATCAGATCGCCGTCGTGGACGGAGATGTGCTTGCCCTTCGGGATCAGGAACTCGACCGGTTCGCCCTGGTTGCCATCGGCATCCGGCTCCGGCGTGATCTTGATGCGGCGCTTGTTTTTGTAGTCGCGACCGAATTCGACGCGGCCGTCCATCTCGGCGATGACGGCGGCCTCCTTCGGACGGCGCGCCTCGAACAGCTCGGCCACCCGCGGCAGACCGCCGGTGATGTCGCGCGTCTTGGCGCCTTCCGTCGGGATGCGGGCCAGGATTTCACCCGGCTTAACCTCGTCGCCGTTGGCGACCGACAGAATGGCCCCCACCGGCAGCAGGTAACGGGCGTCCGAACCCGAGGCCAGCTTGGCATAGGTCTCGCCGGCGGTGATGCCCATGGCCGGACGCAGGTCCGAACCACGCGGCGACGCACGCCAGTCGATGACGACGCGCTGGGCGATGCCCGTCGCTTCGTCGGTTTCCTCGCGGAACGACAGGCCCTCGGTCAGGTCCTCGAAGCGGACGACGCCGCCCACTTCGGTGATGATCGGGGTGGTGTACGGGTCCCACTCGGCCAGACGCTGGTTCTTCTTGACCTCTTCGCCTTCCTTGACGCGGATCCGGCCGCCGTACGGGATCTTGTACGACTCGCGATCCTTGCCATCGACGGCGATCGTCAGGACGACGTTGCGGCTCATGGAGACCAGGTCCCCGTGGGCGGCCGTGACGGTCGGGCCGGCGATCTTGGCGACGCCGGCGTTGGTCGCCTCGTAGAACGAGGTTTCCGCCACCTGGGCCGTACCGCCGATGTGGAAGGTCCGCATCGTCAGCTGGGTGCCCGGCTCGCCGATCGACTGCGCGGCGATGACGCCGACCGCTTCGCCGATGTTCACGGTCGTGCCCCGGGCCAGATCGCGGCCGTAGCACATGCCGCAGATGCCGGCTTCGGCTTCACAGGTCAGGGCCGAACGCACCTCGACCGACTGCACGCCCTCGCGATCGATGACCTCGACCACGTCCTCCACCAGATAGGTGTCGGCCGGGAACAGCACGGTGTCGGTGCCCGGGGCCTTGATGTCCTCGGCGTTGTAGCGGCCCAGGACGCGTTGACCGAGCGAGACCAGGACGTCGCCGCCCTCGACCACGGCCTTCAGCGTGATGCCGCGCGTCGAGCCGCAATCGTCCTCGGTTACGATCGAGTCCTGCGCCACATCCACCAGACGGCGGGTCAGGTAACCCGAGTTGGCGGTCTTCAGCGCGGTGTCGGCCAGACCCTTACGGGCGCCGTGGGTGGAGTTGAAGTACTCCAGAACGGTCAGGCCTTCCTTGAAGTTCGAGACGATCGGGGTCTCGATGATCTCGCCGGACGGCTTGGCCATCAGGCCGCGCATCCCGCCAAGCTGCTTCATCTGGGCCTGCGAACCACGGGCTCCGGAGTTGGCCATCATGTAGACCGAGTTGATCTCGGCGGTACGACCCGAGGCCAGGACGCGCGGTTGCGCGATCTCGCCCATCATCTCGTCGGCGACCCGGTCCGTGGCCTTGGCCCAGGCATCGACGACCTTGTTGTACTTCTCGCCCTTGGTGATCAGGCCGTCGGCGTACTGCTGCTCGTATTCCTCGACCAGGGTGCGGGTGGCGTCGACGATCTCGGTCTTCTTGGCCGGGATCACGATATCGTCCTTGCCGAAGGAGATGCCGGCCTTGGCGGCCTCCTTGAAGCCCAGACCCATCATCTGGTCGGCGAAGATGACCGTCGCCTTCTGACCGCAGTGGCGATAGACCACGTCGATCAGGTTGCCGATCTCCTTCTTGGTCAGGTTCTTCTCGAGCAGGCGATAGCCGACGTTCGGGTTCTTCGGCAGCAGGGCGCCCAGCTTCATGCGGCCCGGCGTCGAGTCGATGACCTTGGTCACTTCCTCGCCCTCGGCGTTCATCTCGGTCCAGCGGGCCTTGATCCGCGTGTGCAGGGTCACCACGCCGGCGTCGAGCGCGGCGTCGATCTCGCCCATGTTGGCGAACAGCTTGCCTTCACCCGGCTCGCCGTCCTTGACCAGCGAGATGTAGTAGAGGCCCAGCACGATATCCTGCGACGGCACGATGATCGGCTTGCCGTTGGCGGGCGACAGGATGTTGTTCGTCGACATCATCAGGACGCGCGCTTCCAGCTGCGCTTCAAGCGACAGCGGGACGTGCACGGCCATCTGGTCGCCGTCGAAGTCGGCATTGAACGCGGCGCAGACCAGCGGGTGCAGCTGGATGGCCTTGCCCTCGATCAGCTTCGGCTCGAACGCCTGGATGCCCAGACGGTGGAGCGTCGGCGCGCGGTTCAGCATGACCGGGTGTTCGCGGATCACCTCTTCGAGGATGTCCCACACCTGCGGCTGCTCACGCTCCACCATCCGCTTGGACTGCTTGACGGTGCCCGACAGGCCCTTGGCGTCCAGGCGCGCATAGATGAACGGCTTGAACAGCTCGAGCGCCATCTTCTTGGGCA
>CAMLNY010000396.1 GCA_946481405.1 uncultured Brevundimonas sp.
TCCGCGCGCCGCCAGATCCAGCGCATAGGCCAGGCCCAGTCCGCGCCCCGCCCCCGTGACGACGACAACACGGTTCTCCAACGAACGATCGGCCATGAACTTCCCTCAGGTCATGCTTGCGTAAAAGGACTTGCAAATATGGTCTGTTGGCGCAAGCCTCTCGGCAGAGCTTCCGGAAACAGGAAGCCAAATCCCAAGGGAAGGGACCGCATCATGAAGACCATCATCGGGAAAACCGCGTCCGCCGCCGTGCTGCTTTTCGCCGCCGGCCTCGCCTCGCCGTCGTTCGCACAGTCGGATCAGGATCAGGCCGCCTCGCTTGACGACATCATCGTCACCGCCCAGCGCCGCGAGCAGTCGCTGCAGGACGTGCCGATCGCCGTCACCGCCTTCAACGCCGAGACGCTCGAACGCACCGCCGCCAGCGGCATCCAGGACGTCGCGTCCAAGGCGCCCGGCGTGACCCTGACCCAGTTCAACATCGGCGAGCCCCAGCTCTACATCCGCGGCGTTGGCACCACGAGCGACTCGGCCGCCAGCGACCCGTCCATCGGCGTCTCCATCGACGAGGTCTCCATCGGCCGCGCGGGCGCCAGCGCGCTCGCCTTCCTCGACATCGAACGGGTCGAGGTCCTGCGCGGGCCGCAGGGCACCCTGTACGGCCGCAACGCCTCGGGCGGCGCGCTCAACATCTACACCCGCCGGCCGGAACTGGCCGACACCACCATGGGCCTGCTTCGCTACGGCAGCTTCAACGAGTGGGGCGCCGAGGCGGTGGTCAACCGCATGATGGGCGAGAACGGCGCGGCCCGTCTGGCCCTGCGGGTCAACAGCAACGACGGCTATGCGGAGAACGTGACCACCGGCCGCGGTCTGGAGGGCGGCCGCCAGTACGGCGCGCGCCTGTCGCTGCTGAACGAGTCGGGCCCTTGGACCCTGCTGGGCCAGATCGACGTCTCGCGCGACCGCATGGACGGCCACGCCCGCATCCCGGTCACGGCTTCCGGCACCGCCCCGGCCTTCGTGACCCTGATCAACGGCCTGCGCACCGGTCTGAACGTGCGCCAGAGCTTCTCGTCGCCGGACAATTATCAGGACCGCGACAACTGGGGCGCCACGGTGCGGGTGGAGTATGAGGCCGACGCCTTCGACGTCGTCTCCCTGACCTCCTATCGCGACAACGACTACGCCTGGCGTGACAACCTCGGCGGCCTGCCGTTCCCGAACTTCCCGCTCGCGGTCGATGACCGCGCCACGGAAAACGCCAGCCAGTTCAGCCAGGAGTTCCGCCTGGTGTCCAAGCCGGATTCGCCGATCAGCTGGGTCGCCGGCGTCTACTACTTCAGCGAGGACGTGGACCGGTCGGAACGCTTCATCGTCCAGGCCGCGCTGCCGATCGCCCCGCCGTCCTTCGGCGGCGACACGACCTTCAACCAGACGGCGGGCAACAACAGCTACGCCGCCTTCGGTCAGGCCACGATCCCGTTCGCCGACATCTGGGAGCTGACGGTCGGCGCCCGCTGGACGCATGACGAGCGCACCATCCATCAGGTCGCGCTGGACAACGAGAACGGCGCCAATCCGCCGGTCGGCATTCCGCTGGGGCCGACGGGCACGCCCTACAATGTCCGCGCCGAGGCCGAGTTCGAGGAGCCGACCTGGAAGATCGCCCTGGCGGTCGAACCGATCGAGGACGTGCGCCTCTATGCGTCCTATGACCGCGGTTACAAGGCGGGCTCCTTCCCCTCGGGCGCCCAGACGGGCGTCCAGGCTGCAACGCCGCTGCGGTCGGAACTGCTCGACAACTACGAGATCGGGCTGAAGTCGACGCTGATGGACGGCCGTCTGCGCTTCAACGCCGCCGCCTTCAAGCTCGAGTACGACGACCTGCAGGTCTATGAGCTGCTGGGCCTGAATCTGGTGACATCCAACGCCCAGGCCGAGGTCAACGGGTTCGAGATCGAAAGCGCCTTCGCCCTGACCAACAACCTGACGATCGGCGGCTCCTATACGTCGCTGGACGCCAAATACACGTCGAACGCCGTCTCGGGCGCGTCGGTCCTGCCCTACAACGGCCTGACCCTGCCTCGTTCGCCGGACAGCCAGTACACGATCTACGCCGATGGCGAGTGGGACATGTGGGGCGGCGAACTGGCGGCCCGCGTCGACTACCAGTGGAACGACGACTTCTTCTTCGACCCGTCGAACAACCCCGAGGTCCGCTCGCCGGCCCACAGCGTTCTCGGCGCCTATGCGTCGTGGGAGGCCGCCAACGGGGTCAAGATCGCCGTCTACGGCAAGAACCTGACGGACGAGGAATACCAGCTCCACATCATCAAGAACGTGGGCGTCGGCTTCAGCGTCTTCGCCCCGCCGCGCAGCTACGGCATCGCCATCAGCCGCAGCTTCTGATCCAGGTTCAGGCGGCGCTGGTCTCGACCGGCGCCGCCGCCTCCACTTCCCAGCGGATAGCGCGGGGATCGATCCGCTTGCCGGTCGCGATGTCGCAGACCACCGCCGAGATCGGCTCGTTGGTGTCGGTCTCGACCAGCCTCAGCGGCGAGCCTTCCGGGCACAGCCAGCGCTCGGACCAGCCGTGCATTGCCATGATCATCGGGAACAGGTCCAGCCCGGCCTGCGTCAGCAGCGCGAGAACGGTATCGCGGTTGATATGCGAG
>CAMLNY010000397.1 GCA_946481405.1 uncultured Brevundimonas sp.
TCGGATCGCACGACGACCTTTCAGGCGGGAGTCAGCCTGTCGGTGCCGCTGTTCACCGGCGGCCTGAACGCCTCACGCGTCCGGCAGGCTCTGGAACAGGCCAACGCCGCCAAGATCGAGATCGACCGCCAGAAGCGTTCGGTTCTGCAGGGCGTCTCGAGCGCCTACGCCCAGGTCGTGTCGAACCGCTCGCAGCTGGAAGCCGGCGTAGCCGGGGTCAGCGCCGCCCGCGTCGCCGCCGAGGGCGTGCGTCAGGAGCAGCAGGTCGGCCTGCGCACCACCCTTGACGTGCTGAACGGCGAGCTGGAACTGCGCAACGCCGAGATCAATCTGGCCGTGGCCAAACGCAATCTCTACGTCGCCCAGGCGTCGCTGCTGAGCTCCATGGGCCGTCTCGGCGGCGAGGATCTGAACCCGGCGATCGAAATCTACGATCCGGCCGTGAACGCCGAGCGCGTGCGCCGGCGCGGCGCCGTGCCGTGGGACGGGCTGATCGAGACGCTGGACCGGATCGCCGCGCCGCCGGTCACCCCGGCCAACGAGACCGAGAACGCTCCGATCGACACCCAGCTCGACGGCGAGGTCGTTCGCACGGCTCCGCCGGCCCGGTAAGGCGGGCGGATTAACCAGCCACGCGAAAAACGCCCGTTGATTCCAGGGGGCGTTGATGCGACGAAATGAAGTGGGGCAGGGCAGAACGTCGGCCTCGTTCCACTTTGTTCGTCACGCGCGGTCCGGGATGACAGGCGCAGGTTCATCGAAGGCTCGACCATGACCGACACGACCGCTCAGGAACCGACGATGGAAGAGATCCTGGCGTCCATTCGCCGGATCATCTCCGAAGACGACGCGCCGGCGGCCGAGGCCGCGCCGGCTCCCGAGCCCGAGCCGGAAGCGGTCAAGGAGGCGTCGCCCGCCCTGATGGACGCGACTCCGTCGATGCAGGAGCCCGAACCGGCTGCGGAGGAAGAGGAAATCCTCGACCTGACCGACCGTTACCAAGCCCCGGCCTCGCATTCGATCGGCGATCTGGACGTGACGGCCCCGGCCGATCCGGAGCCGGAACCCTTCCCGACCTCCTTCGCGCCCGAGCCGGTCGCTCCGGCCCCGTCTTACGAGCCCGCGCAGGACGCGATCGTCGGCGAAAGCGCCGCTGCCGCCTCGGCCTCGGCCTTCGCGGGTCTGAGCGCCGCCTTCT
The DNA here is from genome assembly GCA_946481405.1 of uncultured Brevundimonas sp. Next base: position 1,199 of record CAMLNY010000397.1, read on the forward strand.
CCCGGCCGTCGGAGCCCGTGCCCACGGGCGGCACCGGCCCGACGATCGACGATCTGGCCCGCAGCCTGCTGCGCCCGATGCTGAAGGAGTGGCTGGACGCCAACCTGCCCGGCATCGTCGAGGCCGCGGTACGCAAGGAAGTCGAACGCATCGCCCGCAACGCGGGCTAGCCCCGCTCGCCACCGGCGACTAAGACCAACAGGGGCGGCTCCGATGGGGCCGCCCTTTCTGCATCCGAGACCGACCATGCTTGAAAAGACTTTCGATCCCAAGGCCGCCGAGCCGCGCCTCTACGCCCAGTGGGAAGCCTCCGGCGTGTTCGCGCCGAAGACGGAGGGCGCGGAAGGCGCCTATTCGATCGTCATCCCGCCGCCGAACGTGACAGGCTCGCTGCACATCGGCCACGCGCTGAACAACACTCTGCAGGACATTCTCGCGCGCTATCACCGGATGACGGGCAAGGCGGTGCTGTGGCTGCCGGGTACGGACCACGCGGGCATCGCGACCCAGATGGTGGTCGAGCGCCAACTGGCGGCCGCCGGCAATGTCGGACGTCGCGACATGGGCCGCGACGCCTTCGTCGAGAAGGTCTGGGAATGGAAGGCCGAGTCGGGCGGGACCATCGTCCAGCAGTTGCGTCGCCTGGGCGCATCCTGCGACTGGTCGCGCGAGCGCTTCACCCTGGATGAAGGGCTGAACGCCGCCGTCCGCAAGGTCTTCGTCCAGCTGCACAAGGACGGGCTGATCTATCGCGACAAGCGTCTTGTGAACTGGGACCCGCAGTTCCAGACGGCGATCTCGGACCTGGAAGTCGAGCAGCGCGAGGTCGAAGGCGCCTACTGGCATTTCGCCTATCCGCTGGCCGACGGCATGACGTTCGAGTACCCGGTCGCCTTCGACGACGAGGGCAAGGCCACCGGGTTCGAGACGCGCGACTTCATCGTCGTGGCCACGACCCGGCCGGAGACCATGCTGGGCGATACCGGCGTGGCCGTGCATCCGGACGACGAGCGCTACAAGGCGCTGGTCGGCAATTCGGTGATCCTGCCGATCACGGGCCGCCGCATCCCTATCGTCGCCGACGACTATGCCGATCCGACCAAGGGCTCGGGCGCGGTGAAGATCACGCCGGCGCACGACTTCAACGACTTCGGCGTGGGGAAGCGTGCGGGACTTGAAGCCCTGAACGTGCTGGACGCCTTCGCGCGGATCACCACGGCGGATACGCCCGACATCCCGGCCGAGTACGACGGCATGGACCGCTTCGCCGCGCGCAAGGCCATCGTCTCTCGCGCCGAGGAAGAAGGCTGGCTGCGCGAGATCGAGAAGACCCGCCACGTCGTGCCGCACGGTGACCGCTCGGGCGTCGTCATCGAGCCGTGGCTTACGGACCAGTGGTACGTCGACGCCCACACCTTGGCCCAGCCGGCGCTGAAGGCGGTGGAGCAGGGCGACACGGTGTTCGAGCCGAAGTCCT
>CAMLNY010000398.1 GCA_946481405.1 uncultured Brevundimonas sp.
CGATCTCGCGCAGGAGGTGATCCTGCATCGGTCGTCGGACCGGTTCGACCTCATGTACCGGCTGCTGTGGCGGTTGAGGGATGAGCCGGACCTGATGCGGGTGGTGTCAGATCGCGATGTGGCCGACGCCATGGAGCGGGCGAAGAACGTCAGTCGAGCCTCGCACAAGATGAAGGCCTTCGTCCGGTTCCGGCTGGTCGAGGACGCCGGCGAGGAGACCTATGTCGCCTGGTTCGAGCCGGCGCACCGGGTGCTGGAGAAGACGTCCGGCTTCTTCGCGCGGCGGTTCACGACCATGCGGTGGTCGATCCTGACGCCGGACGGCTCGTGCTTCTGGGACGGCGAGACGCTGACGTTCGGGCCGCCCGCCAGCGCGGCGGATGCGCCGCAGGACGACGAAGTCGAGGAGTTCTGGAAGACCTACTACGCCTCCACCTTCAATCCGGCGCGGCTGAAGCTGAAGTCCATGCAGGGCGAGATGCCCAAACGGTACTGGAAGAACCTGCCGGAGGCGGCGCTCATTCCGGAACTGGCGGCGGCCTCGCTGGTTCGGACCGAGACCATGGTCGCCAGCCCGCATACAGAACCCAACGCTCGTCTCGTCAAGGCCATCGCCCGGTCGGTGCGCGACGGATCGTGGGAGGAGGGGTTCGTCGCCTCCGATCTGGAAGAGCTGAGGCACGGGGTTCAGGCCTGTCGCCGCTGTCCCCTCTATCGCGATGCGACGCAGGGCGTGTGCGGCGAGGGCCCGAAAGCGGCGAGGCTGATGATCGTCGGCGAACAACCCGGCGACCACGAGGATCTGGCCGGGCGGCCTTTCGTCGGGCCGGCGGGTCAGGTGCTGGATCAGGCGCTGGCCGAGGCGGGCATCGATCGGACAGACGTCTATGTCACCAACGCCGTGAAGCATTTCAAGCATGAGCCGCGCGGCAAGCGGCGGCTGCACAAGACGCCGACGGCGAGCGAGGTCTCGGCCTGTCGCTGGTGGCTGGATCAGGAACGCAGGCTGGTACGGCCGAAGGTCGTCCTGGCGCTCGGCGGCACCGCGGCGCTGGGCGTGCTCAACCGCAAGGTCGCGGTAACGCAGGAACGCGGCCAGGCCCTTTCGCTGACGGACGGGTCGGCGGCGATGATCACCGTCCATCCGTCCTATCTGCTGCGTCTGCCGGATCCGGAGGCGAAGGTTCGGGAGCGGGCGGCGTTCGTCCGCGATTTGAAGGCCGTAAGGGCTCTGCTCTGAGCCCGCGTAACGGCTGTTGCCCAACGACGACGCCCTGGCTTTCATGCGAGATCGCGGCGGCGTTCGGGCATGGGCGATTCGCCCCGGCTCGGCTATGGGTGGGCGGATGAGGACGGCCGACTTCCAGATCGAGGACGCCAAGGGCGACGCGACCGTGCTCAAGCTCACGGGCGACTGGACGACCATGGGGCTGGGCAAGGCCGCCGCGCGTCTGGGCAATGATCTTCAGGGCGTCAGCATCGAGCATGTCGATCTGAGCGAGCTGGGCCGGTTCGACACGGCCGGGGCGCTGGCCCTGGTGCAGGCCGCAAATTTCACCATGCCCGAAGGCGCCTTCGACACCCGACCCGAGGCCGGCCGCATCTATGCGATGGTCGAGACGCTGGAGCGGCAGTCGGCCGAGCCGCCGAAGCGGCAGTCGCCCTGGGTCCGCATCTTCTCCAAGATCGGCCACGGGGTGCACGACGCGGCGGCCGAATTTCTTCTGTCCATGGCCTTCCTCGGCCGCCTGATGGCGGCGACCAGCACCGCCTTCCGTCACCCCGGGGCGATCCGCTGGCCGGCCTGGGTCAGCCAGGCGGACCGGGCGGGCCTCGACGCCCTGCCGATCGTGGCCGTGACCAACTTCTTCATCGGCGCCGTGATCGCCTTCCTCGGCGCGAACCTCCTAACCCAGTTCGGCGCAGGCGTCTTCACCGTCCAGTTGGTCGCCGTTGCCGTGTTGCGTGAACTGGCAGTTCTGATCACGGCCATTTTGCTGGCGGGGCGGTCCGCCTCGTCCTTCGCCGCCGAGATCGGATCGATGAAGATGAACCAGGAGGTCGACGCCATGGAGGTCATGGGCGTCAATCCGTTCCAGGCCCTGGTCATTCCGCGCCTGGCCGCGATGGTGGTGATGCTGCCCCTATTGACCTTCGTCGGCATGCTGGCCGGCTTTCTGGGCGGACTGATCGTGACCTGGAGCCAGCTGGACTACGGCCCGGCCTTCTTCATCCAGCGCATCAGCGAGGATCCCATGATGGATGTTCACCTGATGGTCGGTCTGGTGAAGGCGCCGGTCTTCGCCGTCGTGATCGCGGCCATCGGCTGCCGTCAGGGCATGGCGGTCGCGGGCGATGTCGAGAGCCTCGGCCACCGGGTCACCGCGGCGGTTGTGCAGGCAATCTTCGCCATCATCACCCTGGACGCCCTCTTCGCCCTGATCTTCCTGGAGCTCAATCTGTGAGTCGGGAGAGCGAAGTGGAGCCCGCGAAGACGGACAACCTCATCGAGGTGCGTGGCCTTCTCAGCCAGTTTGGTGAGCAGGTGATCCACCGCGATCTGGATCTGGATGTCGTGCGCGGCGAGGTGCTGGGGGTCGTCGGCGGATCCGGCACTGGAAAGACCGTGCTGCTGAATTCGATCATCGGGCTGAA
>CAMLNY010000399.1 GCA_946481405.1 uncultured Brevundimonas sp.
CCCCAAGGGCGAAGGCGTCGGGCTGGCCCGCCAAGCCTTCGGCCCAGCGGCGCACGTCGTAGGACAGGCGGCCGTGGCCCAGCAGGCCGTCGATGTACCAGGCGTCGTCGGGCCGCCAACTGGCGTAGATCGAGCCCGTCACGCCTCGGCCGCGGGTATCGGATCCGTCGTCGCCCACGCGCGTGCGGTCGTGGCCATACCCAAGGGCCGCGCCGACGATCAGCCGCTCGCTCAGGCGGACGTCCGCTCCCGCCGTCAGCCCCTGGGTCGTGAAGCGCCAGTCGCGCTCTCCATCGGCGTCCTGACGGCCCCAGTCGATGGAGCCGGCCGCCCACAGGCCCCAGCGGGCCGGTTCCCGCCCGGCCTCCCCGGTCTCCCCGGTCGTCGCGCCGGCCCGCGCCGCGTAGTCGGCCATCCCCACCGGGCCCCGGTCGGCCGGGCGGCCGAGCCGAAGGCCCAGATCGGCGTCGGCGCGGTCCCGCAAATCCCAGCCGCCCGTCAGGCCGACGCCGGGCCCGCTTAGCAGATCGCGCGGGTCGCGACCGTCCTGCGTGAAGGGCATGGAGAGCCGGAGGTCGTTGGCGCTTTCATTCGTCCCATCATGGAGGGACTCCAGCCGCCGAGCGACGTTGTCGACCTGGGCGTCGGCGAAGCGCCGGGCCGAGGTCACCTGCCCGCTGGCCACGCCCCGCACGTCCGGGTCCAGCGACGGGTCGGGCCGGGGCTCGACGGTCACGGTCAGCACCCCGGTTCCGGTGGCGACGGCGTTGGTCAGGCCAAAGGTCACCACCGCTTGGCCGCCCGCCGCGCCGGTCGGCGTGAAGGTCAGGTCGAATGCGCCGCCGCCCGCAGACGCCACCGTCGCCGTTCCTGTCTGGGCCGGAGCCACCGAAACCACAGAGGCTGCCGAGAAGGGCCCGCCCAGGGCCCCGTCGGTGATCCTCACCGTGATGGGGACCCCGGCGACAGTCTTGGCGGTTCGCGGGGCGACGGACGGGGCCAGGTTCGAGGTCACCGCGACCGTACCTGGCGCGGACTCCCCGAAAGGCAGAACGACCACGTACTCGAAGGTCGTCGAGCCTCCATTCCTGATCCCGGGAGTGAAGACCAGACCCAGGCCCTGCACTGACGCCGAGCCGAATCCGGGCGTCCGCGTCACGCGCAAGCCCTGGAACGGCCCGCCTGTGAGCCCTGTGGTCGGGGACAGGTTGAGCGAGCCGTTCGAGGCCACCGATCCGCTCAGGTCGGGCGCGCGGCCGGGCACGTTGAAGGTGAAGGTCGCCGGCGTGCTGTCGCCGCCCGGCCCTTGGGCCATCAGGGCCAGGGTGTCCACCCCCAGGAAGCCAGAGTTAGGCGTGTAGCGCAGGGAGAAGCGCACGACGGCGCCCTCCGCCGGGGCGGCCTCGGACAGAATCTCGGCCGTGCCGTTGCGCGGCGCGGTGGTGATGCGGAAGCCGCTGATCACGCCGGATGACTGGGCGCCCAGATCGATCGTCACCGAGCCGCCGACCGTGGTCGGCGTGGTCACAGGCGGCGGCGGGGTGACGACGGGGGGCGGCGGCGCGCGCGTGACGCCTATGGAATAGGTGCGGACCGTCGTCCCGTCCTCGGCAGTGACCCGGACCGGCACGACGGTGCGGCCGACCGGCAGGGCCACCGGCGCCGACGCGACCCCGGACGCCGTGACTGCGCCGTTGACCCGGACCACCGCTGCGGCGTCGGCCGCCGTCGGGGTCAGCGCGATCTCCGTCGTCGCGTTAGGAACGGCGACCTCATAGGCTAGGACTTCCGGGGCGAAGGCCGGCGTCAGCGACCCGATAGACGTCGACAGCCCGGACAGGGCCGCGTTGGTCGACAGATTGCGCGCCAGAGATCGGAGCGTGATCCTCCCGCGTTCCGAGGCGAAGTTGGCCAGGACGAACTCATACTCGAGGTCCGTGACTCCGGCCTGCCCGCCCGGCGAAAAGACGATTTGCGTCCCCTGCACGGTCGCCGTGCCAAAGGCCGGCTGGCGGGTGATGCGCACGGACTGGATCTGCCCCCCTACGACCGAGGCGGCGGGATCGATGCGGATGTCTTCGCTGGACAGGCTCTGGGCGCTGAGGTTCGGGACGGGACCCCGCACGTCCATGAACACCACCGTCGGATCGGAGCGCACGCCGTCGATCTCCGTGCCCACTTCGATACGGGCCCGGCCGAGGAAGCCGGGCACGCCGCGCCACTCCACCGTGAACTGGGTCGGCGAGTTCGAGGCGGGGCCCTCGCGCGGCGCCGAAAGGGCTGAGCCCCCGCCGGTCACGACCTGCGTTCCGCCCACGTCGGTGTCGGAATAGATGAAGCCTCCGACCGGCAGCACGACGAAGAAGCCGACCACGCCGACTGCCGGCCCGCCGGTGGAAGCGCCCGGTTGGGCCAGATACCCGCCGGTGCTGGAAGGGGGGGCCAGGGGGTCCGGCGGCGGCGGCGGCACCTCCACCGTCACTGTGGCCATATCCGAACCGCCGAGGCCCGTGGCGGTCACACGGAATCGTGCGGCGCCGAAGAATCCGGCCGTCGGCGTGAACCGCGCCGTCGCCCCCTCCCCCACGGCCGCGCGCCCGCTCCCCGGCGCACTCCCAGTGGCGGCCGAGCGCGGCTGGGGACT
>CAMLNY010000400.1 GCA_946481405.1 uncultured Brevundimonas sp.
TCTTGCCGCCGCCCATCGCCTTCAGGCGCGCCATGTCGGGGCCGCCCATTCCGCCGGGGCCGCCGCCGAGGCCGCCCAGCATGGCGGCCATCTGCTGCATCTTGCGCGGGCCGCCCTTGGACATGGACTTGACCATGTCGGCCATCTGGCGGTGCTGTTTGAGCAGGCGATTGATGTCCTGCACCTCGACCCCGGCACCCTGCGCGATGCGCTTGCGACGGCTGGCGTTCAGCAGGTCGGGCTTCTTGCGCTCGGCCTTGGTCATGGACGAGATGATGGCTTCCTGACGCGCGATCATGCGGTCGTCGACGCCGCTTTCCGCCATCTGGTTCTTCATCTTCGCGACACCGGGCAGCATGCCCATGATGCCCTGAAGACCGCCCATCCGCTTCATCTGCTGCAGCTGGGCCATCAGGTCATTGAGGTCGAACTGGCCCTTGGCCAGCTTCCGGGCCATGGCCTCGGCCTTGGACTGGTCGAGTTCCTGCGAGGCCTTCTCGACCAGGGCGACGATGTCCCCCTGGCCCAGGATGCGGCCGGCGACGCGGCGGGCGTCGAACACTTCCAGCGCGTCGACCTTTTCGCCCGCGCCCATGTATTTGATCGGCAGGCCGGTGACGGCGCGCATCGACAGCATGGCGCCGCCGCGACCGTCGCCGTCGACCCGCGTCAGGATCAGGCCGGTCAGGGGCAGGCGGTCGTGGAAGGCCTTGGCGGTGCGAACCGCGTCCTGACCCGTCAGGCTGTCGGCGACCATCAGGGTCTCGACAGGCTTCGAAATGTCGGCGACCTCGGCGACCTCGGCCATCAGACCTTCGTCGAGGGTGATGCGGCCGGCGGTGTCCAGGATCAGGACGTCGAAGCCCTGAAGCTTCGCCGAAGTCAGGGCGCGTTTGGTGATCTGGACCGCGCTCTCGCCCGCCACGATCGGCAGGGTCGGGACCTCGATCTGCTTGCCGAGGGTGGCCAGCTGTTCCATGGCGGCCGGACGACGCGTGTCCAGCGAGGCCATCATGACCTTCTTGCGATCGAACTTGGTCAGGCGCAGCGCCAGCTTGGCCGACGACGTCGTTTTGCCGGAACCCTGCAGGCCGGCCATCAGGATGACGGCGGGCGGCGCGGCGTTCAGATTGATCGGGGTCGGCTCCTCGCCGCCCAGCATCTCGACCAGACCGTCATAGACGATCTTGACCACCTGATCGGCCGGCTTGACCGAGCGGATGACCTCTTCGCCGGTGGCCTTCCCGGTGGCATAGGCGATGAAGTCCTTCACGACCGGCAGGGCGACGTCGGCCTCCAGCAGGGCCACGCGCACCTCGCGCATCGCCTCGGAGACGTCCTTTTCGGACAGGGCGCCGCGGCCGGTGATCCGGTCGAAGACGCCTGTCAGCCGCTCGTTCAGAGCCTCGAACATTCACTACCTCATGGGACGCTGAGCCGGCCTCCATAGCGAAACGACCTCTGGCGACGATCACGTCGGCAGAGGGTTCTCGCCGGGCTCGTCCCATCGAAATGGGGGTCGTCCCGGTGGAGACGCAGGTTCAATTGCGTCGGAAGGCGCGGCTTATGAGGGAAAAGCGGCGGTTTGTCGACTCTGGCCGGGACCGCACTTTCCGTTTCAGCGTTGGCGTTTCCGATGGCCCGTCGGCAAACCGCTGATACGGTCACGCTTCCAGCCTCCCCGCTGAACGAGATGACCATGCCTGTTTCGACCGCTCCCGCCGCCGACGATCGCCTGCGCGAGGAGGTCCGCCTGCTCGGCGGCCTGCTCGGCGAGGTCATCCGGGACGAGGGCGGTCAGGACCTCTACGACCGGATCGAGGCCGTGCGCGTCGCCTCGGTCGGCTATCACCGCCACCCGGGCGCCAGGGGATCAGCCGAGCTGGAGCGACTGCTGGCCGAGCTGTCGCTGGACGACGCGGTCGGTCTCGCCCACGGCTTCGCGGTCTTCTCGCTTCTGGCCAATGTCGCCGAGGACCGGGCCGGCAAGCGCCGCGCGCGCAGCCAGACGGCCGAGGGCGCGCGGCCCGACACGCCCGAGGGGGCGCTGGCCCGCCTGACCGCCGCCGGGCGTACGGTAGAAGAGGCGAAAGCCCTGCTGTCAGAGGCCCTGATCTCCCCGGTCCTGACGGCCCACCCGTCGGAGGTGCGCCGCAAGAGCGTCATCGACCGGATCGCCACCGTCTCGGATCTGCTGGACGCCTGCGACCACGACGAACTGGCCTGCGCACCCGAGGTGATGATCAACGGCCTCAGGCGCCAGACCGTAATCCTGTGGGCCACCCGTCTGGTGCGGACCACAGGTCTGGTGGTGCAGGACGAGATCGACACCGTCGTCTCCTTCCTCGAGCGGGTCTTCCTCAAGGTCGCGCCCGAACAGCTGATCGACTGGAGGAAGCGTCTCGGCGCGCCGGGGATGGCGCCCTTCATTCGCATCGGCGCCTGGGTCGGCGGCGACCGGGACGGCAATCCCAATGTCGACGCGGCCGCGCTGCGGGCCGCCTTCGCCACCCCGGCCAAGGCCGTCCTGCGACACTATCTGGAGCAGGTGAACTTGCTGGGCGCCGAGCTCAGCCTGTCCGGCTCGCTGGCCCATGTCAGCCCGGAACTGAAGGCCCTGGCCGATGGGTCCGGCGACGCCT
>CAMLNY010000401.1 GCA_946481405.1 uncultured Brevundimonas sp.
TCGACCGTGGCGCCATCACCCTGTTCCAGATGGTCTTCAACCTCGCCGGGGCCGTCTCTTGCCTGTTCGCGGCCTCGTGGCTGGATGGACGACGCGCCTTCTGGATCGGCGCCGCCGCCTTCGCCGCCATCGTCGTATTCCTGGGGCTCATGGCGGTCATGCCGGCCCAGATCGGGCTCGTCGCCCTGATCGCGACCGGGCTCGGCTTCGGCGTCCTCATCGCCCAGGCCCTCCTCTATGGCCTGTCGTCAAAACTCTACGAAGTGCGCCACCGCGGCGCGGGAGCGGGCGCAGCGGTTTCGGTCGGACGGCTGGGATCGGCCACCGGACCATTGCTGGCAGGTGCGGTTCTGGTGGCGGGTCTGACGCCGGACCAACTGCTGCTGGCCATCATCCCGTTCGCGGTCATAGGCGGAATCTGCGCGCTACTGCTGGCTGCACGGGTTCGCCACTAGGACGCGTTCGACGGACCTGCGAAGGTCCGTCAAACCGTCTAGAGCGGCAGACCCACGTAGTTCTCGGCGATGCTGGTCCGCGCCGCGACAGAGGACGCAATATAGTCCAGCTCGGCCTGCTGCATGCGTCGGTCGAAGGCGTCCGATCCGGGGAAGCGATGCATCAGGGTGGTCAGCTGCCAACTGAACCGCTCGGATTTCCAAATCCGCGCCAGGGCCTTGTCGGAATAGGCCGCGACGCCGTCGTTCTCACCGCGCCTGAAGTAGCCGATCAGAGCGTCGGACAGATAGGCGACGTCCGAAGCCGCCAGATTCAGCCCCTTGGCTCCGGTCGGCGGCACGATGTGCGCCGCATCCCCCGCCAGGAACAGCGAGCCATGCCGCATCGGCTCGAACACGAAGGACCGCAGCGGCGCGATCGACTTCTCCAGCGCCGGGCCGCGCGTGATGTTGGCGGCCGTCTCGGGCCCGAGCCGGACGGCCAGTTCGTCCCACAGCCGGTCATCGGGCCACAGGGCGATGTCCTCGTCGGCGGGCACCTGAATGTAGTAGCGGCTGCGCGTCTCCGACCGCATCGAGGCCAAGGCGAAGCCCCTGGGGTGGTTGGCGTAGATCAGTTCGTGATTGCAGGGCGGCACATCGGCCAGTATCCCCAGCCAGCCGAACGGATAGACCTTCTCATAGGTCCGCCCCACGCTGGCCGGAATGGCCTGACGCGACGGACCATGGAAGCCATCGCAGCCGCAGATGAAGCGGGCGTCCAGCCGATGCTCGACCCCATCTTTAACGTAGCTTAGCCAGGGCGCGCCGCTTTCGACACCGTGCAGGGCCACGTCCTTGGCGTCGTAGACAATCTCCAACCCGCGCTCAGCGGCGACATCCATCAGGTCGCGAGTGACCTCGGTCTGTCCGTAGACCATGACCTGTTTGCCGGTGAGGTCGGCGACGTCGATGCGGATCAGCTTCTCGCCGTCCGCGAGGTTGAAGGCGTCGTGCGGCAGGCCCTCAGCCTTCATCCGCGCGTCGATACCGAGCCGATCCAGCAGGTCGGTCAGGGTGCGTTCGAGTACGCCCGCGCGAATCCGTCCCAGCACATAGTCGCCGCTCATCCGCTCGACGATGACGACCTCGATGCCTTCCATCCTTAGCAGGTGACCGAGCAGCAGGCCGGCAGGCCCGGCCCCGACAATGGCGACCTGGGTCCGCTGCCGCGTCATCCGTTCAGCTGCTTCTCAAGCTCGTCCAGCACCCGGTAGCAGGGCAGCACCTGGGCCACGGAACTGTTCGGTTCCCGGCCTTCCCGGACGGCTGCGATGAACTCGCGGTCCTGAAGTTCGATGCCGTTCAGGGAGACATCGACATGGCTCACGTCGACCGGCTCTTCTTTCCCGGTCACCAGGTCGTCGTAGCGCGCGATCCAGGTGCCGGTGTCGCCGATGTAGCGGAAAAAGGTGCCCAGCGGCCCGTCGTTGTTGAACGATAGCGACAGTGTGCAGATCGCGCCGCTCTCGGCCTTCAACTGGATCGACATGTCCATGGCGATGCCGAGTTCCGGGTGATGCGGCCCCTCGATGGCGTTGGCCTTGACGATCGGGCCGCACTGGTAGGCGAACAGGTCGACCGTGTGGGCGGCGTGGTGCCACAGCAGGTGGTCGGTCCAGCTGCGCGGCTGGCCCTTGGCGTTCATGTTCTTGCGGCGGAAGAAATAGGTCTGGACGTCCATCTGCTGGAGGTTCAGCTCACCCGCCTTGATCTTGTTGTGAATGTACTGGTGGCTCGGGTTGAAGCGACGGGTATGGCCGACCATGCAGACGAGGCCGGTCTCACGCTGCTTCGCAAAAACGGCCTCGGCGTCGGCGAGGCTGTCGGCCAAAGGAATCTCGACCTGAACATGCTTGCCCGCGTCCATGCAGGCAATGGCCTGGGCGGCATGCATCTGTGTCGGGGTGCACAGGATGACGGCGTCGACTTCCTTGATCTTCAGGCTTTCGGCGAGGTCGGTCGTGACGTGGGCGATGCCGTACTTGGCGGCCACCTCGCGCGTCTTGTCCAGCTCGCGGCTGACCAGCGAGACGACCTCCACGCCCTCGATGTTCTTCAGGCCGTCCAGGTGCTTGATGCCGAAGGCGCCGGCACCGGCCAGCGCCTCCGCGGTCCTGTGCCTGAACACGTCCCGCGCGGTGATC
>CAMLNY010000402.1 GCA_946481405.1 uncultured Brevundimonas sp.
GCCCAGTTCCAGGAAGGCGTCGCGCGTGCCCGATGTGGGCGGCGGGCCATAGACCTGGATGCGCTGGTTCGGCAGGGCCGGATTGATATCGGCCCAGGTCCGCGCCGGGTTCAGGATGAAGGTCCCGTTCGGTCCCGGCGCTTCCTTGGCCAGACCCTCGTACAGGTCCTGAAGCTGGAAGTTGAAGCCAGCGCCCGACCGGGCCGTCGCCACCACGATGCCGTCATAGCCGATCTTCAGCTCGACGATCTCGGTGACCCCGTTCTCGACGCACATGTCGTACTCGGACTGCTTCATCGGCCGCGAGGCGTTCGCGATGTCCGGGGTCGAGGGCCCGACGCCCTGACAGAAGGCCTGGATGCCGCCGCCGGTGCCCAGGGCCTCCACGCGCGGGGGCGCGCCATCGGGATTGTTGCGTCCGAAATTCTCGGCCACCCGCGTCGCAAACGGGAAGACGGTCGAGGAGCCGGCGGCCCAGATGCCGTTCCTCTGACCCCCGCCCTGCCCGCAGGCGGAAAGGCTCAGGCCCATGACGGCGGCTCCGGCGACGAGAAGCCGGCGGGACAGGAAAGGCGACATCAAGCGGTCTCTCAGGCGACGCGAAGTTGCGACGCTTAAAGCAGACGTTTGCGCATGGCTTGTGACAGCATGTCGATCAGCGTCACGGCGATGACCACGACGACGACGATCGCCGACACATCACGGAAATCGAAGGCGTTCATGCGGTCGAACAGCACCTGACCGATGCCGCCCGCGCCGATCAGGCCCAGCACGGTCGCCGACCGGCTGTTCGACTCGAACCGGTACAGGGCGAACGAGGTCCACAGCGGAGCCACCTGCGGGATCACGCCCCAGACGATCTCGTGCAGCTTGGTGGCTCCCGTGGCGCGCACGCCCTCGACCGGCCCCTTGTCGATCGACTCGACGGCCTCCGAGAACAGCTTGGCCAGCACGCCGGCGGTGTTCAGCGCGATGGCCAGAACGCCCGGCAAGGGTCCAAGACCCACGGCCACCACGAACAGGAGACCGATGACCAGATCCGGGATCGAGCGCAGCAGATTCATCACCCAGCGAACCGGTGTCACGAGCCAGACCGGCGAGACGTTCCGGGCCGCCGCCAGCCCCATGGGGACGGCCGCAAACACGGCGATGAAGGTGCCCCAGAGCGCGATCTGGATCGTCTCCCACATCTTCTCGACGAAGACGCGCCAGTCGGTGAAGTCAGGACGCAAAAGTTCCTGGGCGAAGTTGCGGGTGCTCTCCGCGTTGCTGAACAGCTTGGAGATATTGGCCAGATCGACGTCGCCGACGCTGTAGATCAACAGGGCCAGAACCCCGCCCCAGATCAGAACGTCGAGCGCCCAGGCGCCCGCCGACTTGGAGGGCGGCTTCGGAATGGCGCCGGTCGGAAGAGAGGCGTCGGTCAAGGCTGGACCTCACGGAGCGCACGCAAGCGCTGCAGTTCGGCCTCGGCGGCCGTCGCCCCGGCGGTGTCGCCCTTGGCGCGAGCTTCCTGCAGCTGCTGGTCGGCGATCATCTCGCGGATCGGGTTCAGATAGCTGTCGTCGGCGGCGCGGAACTGGGAATACTCCAGACCGGCCAGCACGCGGCGTTGGCGGTCGGCCTCGGCGCCCGTGCCCTGACCGTAGCTCAGGAAGAAGCTGCGGATCTTCTCCTTGGTCGCCGGGTCCAGATCGCCCCGCACGAGAATGCCCGACTCCGGGATCGGCGGGGACTGCCAGATCTCCGTGATCTGGGCCGCGATGGCCGGGTTCTGGCGGTTCAGGAAGACGGTGTTGACCGTGTTCGAGGTCGCGACATCGACCACGCCCGTCGCGACCGCAAAGGCGTTGGCCTGATGGTTGGCCGAACGGACCGTGGCGAAGCACTGGGCCGGGACGATGTTCCGCGGATTGAAGAGGAAGGCCATCGGAGCCAGCGTGCCCGAGGTCGACTGGGCGTCGCCGATGCCGAAGTCGAACCGCTTGCCGCAGGCCAGGACCTGATCCAGCGTGATGCCCGAACCGGTCTTGACGATCAGGGTCGAGCGATAGCTGTCCTGACCTTCCTTGTTGACCGTGCGGGCGATGACCTCGGCGTCCGCCCGATCGATGGCCTCGACCGCCGGCTTGGCCGAGAACCAGGCGACCTGGGTCTGGTTGCCGCGCATGGCCTCGACCAGCACCGTGTAGTTGGAGCCGAAGAAGGGCTCGACCTCGATGCCGATCGATTCCGACATGTCGTCCAGCAGCGGCTGCCACAGCGGCCCGGCCGAGGCCTGACCTTCGGCCGACAGGATCGAGAAGGTGATCTTGGACGGGGCGCCGCCCGCCTTGGTGTCGTCCCCGCCGCCGCAGGCCGAAAGGCCAAGCAGGGCTACGGCGGCGCCGATCAGACCGGCGCGGCGAGTGAAGGAGGCGAAGCTCATGCCTTGGTTTCCCAGAACGCGTCCTCGAACTCGGGACCGTAGATGTCGATGAGACGGGTGGTGTCCAGACCGGTGGACGGACCGTCGTAGACGATCTTCCCGGCCTTCAGCGCGATCACCCGATCGCAGTAGCGGATCGCGTAGTCGACCTGGTGCAGGGTCACGATGACGCCCAGACCGTCGCGCTTGTTCAGCTCGACCAGCAGCTC
>CAMLNY010000403.1 GCA_946481405.1 uncultured Brevundimonas sp.
TGCCGATGCGCTTCTCCGGGTCGTACCGGTCCATGATCCCGGCCGTGCGGCGCAAGGACCCCCCGCCGCCCATCGCCCTGCCCACGGTGGTGTCCTGGGCCGGCATGCGGGGCGTGGTCAGTCTCGCGACCGCTTACGCCCTTCCGGCCGACTTCCCGCACCGCGACCTGATCCTGCTGGCCACCTTCGCGGTCGTGCTCGGCACGCTGGCCGTACAGGGTCTGACGCTGGGTCCGCTGATCCGGCTGCTGCACATCCGCGACGACGGGCAACTTGGCGAGGAAATCCTGTTCGCGCGAAAGGCGGTCGCGGAAACCGCTCTCAAGCACGTCGGCAAGTCGGCCACGATCTCCTCGTGGGGCACCCCGGCGACCGCCAGGGCCAGCGCGAGAGCCAGGCGTCGCCCGAGGACGGCCGCATCTTCAGCGATCAGGACCGCCTCACCGCCGGCGTGCTCAACGCCAAACGCGACGCCCTTCTGGACCTGCGCCTCTCCGGCCGGATCAGCGACGCCGCCTACTACCAGCTCGAGGAAGAACTGGACCGGATCGAGCTCAGCCTGACGCCGGTCGTCCGCTGAGCCATTCGTACCAGGCGCCGTGGGGATGGCCCTTCGCCAGCGCCACATCCTCCCCGCCCGGCCAGGCCCGCAGCCGCAGCACCGGCCAGCGCTCGAACCCCGACCCTTCCGCCTCATAGGTCAGCCAGGCGAGCGGCGCCTTGTCCGTCGCCCGCGCGCCCGCTCGGCCTCGAGCCAGTCCGCCGCATCGCCTGTATCGATCCGTACGGGCGTGGTCGCCGCGATCTCCAGCGCCGCCTCCAGCCGCGTCAGCCGCTCGCGCTGATCGGCCCAGACATACGCGCTCAGCCGGTCCCGCGTGGTCGGATCGGTCGGATCGAGAGGGTGGCGGTCCACACCGCCCCGGCGGACCACTCGCACCTCGGCCGGCGGCGGTGACTCGCCCCGCCACTCCGGCCTCAGCCGCACCGCCGACCCTACCTCCCCGGCCTCCGTCTCGCCGAGCCGATAGGCATGGCGGTCCAGCCGCGTGTTCAGCCCCGCGCTGGCGCCCAGCTCATAGAGGGCGAAAGGCAGGCCGAACCGCTTCGCCAGCACCAGCAGCCCCGCCATCAACCCGCCCGAGCGGCCGACCTCGTTCGTCTGCGGCGGTCCGTCGAGCCAGGGGTTCAACTGCGTGTCGTTCGAAACCAGCGAGTCCGCCACGATCTCCCAGAGCGCCGCATCCTCTTCCGGCGCGGCATTCGGCGGATAGATCGCGCTCAGGGCCGCTTTCGCCCCCGACCGGGCCAGCCCGTGCAGTCCGCCCGCAAGCCGCAGCGGCAGAGCGTCTCCTTCGTGCGAGGGGTTCCCCGGCCGGTCCAGCACCCGCCGCCCGATCGCCGACGACCGATCCAGCCGCTCGCCGATCAGGCCGCAGACCCGACCCGTGAAAGGCGCGCCCGAGGCTGTGCAGATGGCCGCCTGTTTGGCGAACGCCGCGCGAACCTCGGCTTCGCTCATCTCAGCTTGTTCAACGCGACCAGATAGACCTCCGACGAGCCCTTCCGACTGGCGTCGGGCTTGACGTATTTCACGTCCTGGAAGTGAGCGCGCAGGTCGGCCAGCACGGTCCCGGCGTCCCCGCCCTGGAAGTTCTTGGTGACGAAATGTCCGCCGGGCCGGAGAGTTCGGATGGCGAAATCGGCCGCGATCTCGATCAGGGCGACGATCTTCAGATGGTCCGTCTGGCGATGCCCCACCGTGTTGTGTGCCATGTCGGAGATCACCAGATCGGGCGGTCCGCCCAGCAAATCGATCAGCTGCTTATCCACCCCGGGATCGGTGAAGTCCGCCTGCACCAGGGTGGACCCCGGTATCGGCTCGATCGGCAGCAGATCGACCCCCACCACCGCCGCCGCGCCCCGGTTGACGCAGACCTGCACCCATCCGCCCGGCGCGGCGCCCAGGTCGATGACTTTCGAGCCTTTCTTCACCAGATTAAACCGGTCGTCGATCTCGGCGAACTTGAACGCGGCCCGGCTGCGCCACCCCTCGGCGCGCGCCTTTTCGGACCAGGGATCGGCCAGCTGGCGCTTGATCCACTGGATCGATGACATCGACTTCTTGTCGGCCGTCTTGATCTGGGTTCCCATGCCCCGGCCGGCCGCCGTCCCGCCGGTCGGCGGGCGAACCATCCTGCGGCGTGCGGGTTCGGGCTTGTCGTCTTCACTCATCGCCCTCACATAGCGCCGACGGCCCTCAGCGGCTATGACCCCCGCCAATCATCCGAACATGGAGCGCCCGATGGCCGACCAGACCCTGACCCTTTCCCTCGACACCGGTGACGTCGTCATCAAGCTGCGCCCCGACCTGGCGCCGAACCACGTCGCCCGCATCACCGAGCTGGCCAAAGAAGGCTTCTACGACGGCGTCGTCTTCCACCGGGTGATCCCGGGCTTCATGGCCCAGGGCGGCGACCCGACCGGCACCGGCACCTCGGGGTCATCCAAGCCGAACCTGAAGCAGGAGTTCTCGTCCGAGCCGCACGTCCGCGGCGTGTGCTCGATGGCTCGCACCTCCAACCCCGACAGCGCCAACTCGCAGTTCTTCATCTGCTTCGACGACGCCACCTTC
>CAMLNY010000404.1 GCA_946481405.1 uncultured Brevundimonas sp.
GCGTGTCGATCAGCACGACGGCGTGGGAGCCGCGCGGGGCGACGGGCCGGCCGCCGACCCGTTGGTGCTCGCCGCGCCCGAGGCGGGCGCGGCCGCCGCCGACTAGCCGCCCCGGGCGCGCACGAAATCGATGAAGGCCCTGAGCGGCGCCGGAACATGGCGGCGCCCGGGGTAGTAGAGGAACGGCCCGGAAAATTCCTGCCACCAGTCCGGCAGGACGGGCTCCAGCGCCCCGCTGTCGAAGTGCGGCTTCAGCCAGTCCTCGAACAGGAACAGCACGCCCGCCCCGGCGATCCCTGCGTGCACCGCCACCTCCACTGCCGCGCCCAGATTGACGATCAGCGGCCCCGTCGGTTCGACCATGACGATCTCGCCGTTGCGCTCGAACTCCCACGGCGGCATCGCCCCGCTGGACCCTCGCCCGCGCAGGCAAACATGATCCAGCAGGTCGCGCGGATGCTGCGGCCTTCCGCGCCGGTCCAGATAGGAGGGCGCCGCGGCGGCGGCGAATCTCTGACGGCGCGGGCCGATCGGCACGGCGATCATGTCCTGTTCCAGTTTTTCCTCGTAGCGGATGCCCGCGTCGCAGCCGGCGGCCAGCACGTCGACGAACCGCTCCTCGGCCACGATTTCCAGCACGATATCCGGATAGGCCTCCAGAAAGGCGGGCACGATGGCGGGCAGGACCATGATCGCCGCGCTGACCGGCACATTGAGCTTCAGCGTCCCTGCCGGCCGGTCGCCCAGACCCTTCACCGTATCCAGCGCGGCCTCGACCTCGCCCAGCGCCGGGCCCAGCCGATCGAGCAGACGCCGCCCCGCCTCGGTCGGGACCACGCTGCGGGTCGTCCGGTTCAGCAGCCGTACCGCCAGCCGGTCCTCCAGCCGTCGCACCGTCTCGCTCAGGGCCGAGGCGCTCTGGCCGGTCGCCCGTCCCGCCTGCCGGAAGCCGCCCGCCCGCGCCACGGCGACGAAGGCGTTCAGGTCGCCGAGATCCGCCATTGTTCGCCTTTCCGTACGGCCTGTTCCGATTGCATCGGCTTATCGCACGAACGCTGCAGGCGCACATAGCCGCTCGAACGCAAGAGGAGAGCGACCATGACCACCCTCGACAAAGCCGGAACCTTCACCCTGGGCGACCGCACCGTGCGCCGCATGGGCTATGGCGCCATGCAGTTGGCCGGACCCGGCGTCTTCGGCCCGCCGCGCGACCGCGACGCCGCCCTGGCCGTCCTGCGCGCCGCCGTGGAGGCCGGGGTCAACCACATCGACACGAGCGACTTCTACGGCCCGCACGTCACCAACCAGATCATCCGCGAAGCCCTGCATCCCTATGCCGACGACCTTGTCATCGTCACCAAGGTCGGCGCGCGCCGCGACGCTGCCGGGGCCTGGCTCCCGGCCATGTCTGCGGCCGAACTGACCGGCGCCGTCCACGACAACCTGCGCCATCTGGGTCTGGAGACGCTCGATGTCGTCAATCTGCGCGTCATGGGCGACCCGACCGGCCATGGCCCGGCCGAGGGTTCTATCGCGAGGGAACTGGCGGTGCTCGTCGAGCTTCAGAAACAGGGCCTGATCCGCCATATCGGCCTCTCGACCGTGACCCCGACCCAGATCGCCGAGGCGCGTGCCATGGCGGACATCGTCTGCGTTCAGAACCTCTACAATCTGGCCCACCGCGAGGACGACGCCATGGTCGCCGATCTGGCGGCCGCAGGCATCGCCTATGTGCCGTACTTCCCGCTCGGCGGCTTCACCCCGCTGCAATCCGACGCCCTGTCGGAGGTCGCGGCCGAACTGGGCGCGACCCCCATGCAGGTGGCCTTGGCCTGGCTGCTGCAGCGCTCGCCCAACCTTCTGCTGATCCCCGGCACCTCGTCGGTCGGGCATCTGAAGGAGAATCTGGCCGCCGTGGACCTCGTCCTGCCGGCCGAGGTGGTGGCGAAGCTCGACCGGATCGGAGGTTAGCGCGCGCAGACCGGCGTCGGCCCGCCCTCCTTGCTGACCCAGCAGGCCCGGTCGCGGGGATCGTGGGTGTAGACTCCGCCGACGGCGACGCGGCGTTCGGGACTGAACACCTCGAACAGATAGCCTTCGCCGTCCGAGATGATCAGTCTCACCGCGATGTCCGGGCCGTCCAGCTGGAAGGAGCCGTCGCCGAACAGGGGGGTGAAGGTGCAGGTCGTCTCGTGCATCTCGCCGACGCTGCAGTTGATGCGGCGTGACGGCCCCGACCGTTCGTCGGGGGCCACGGGCACGACGGTATAGGCCTGGGCGCCGGCCGGCGTGGCGGCGGTCCAGGTCGAGGCGAAGACGGCGGCGGCGATCGCGACGCTGGCCATAATGATGGTGCGCATTCCGAACCCTCCCGGCGCCTGGCGCGCCTCAAGGCTCAGCTTCCGCCAGAAGGCCCGCCGCGTCTACCGCGCCGATTCAGACGCCCAGGATCCAGCCTTCTTCGCCCTCGACCTGGACGATCAGGGCTTCGTCGGTTCCCTTGGCCGGACCGAAGGCGGCCGACAGCTCGCCGCGCTCGTCCATCAGGGCGAAGGCCTCGGCCGTGGTCCGCACCTGGGCCTGGTCCTTGAACTCGCCCTCGGCGACGGTGGTGGGCCGGAGCACCACCA
>CAMLNY010000405.1 GCA_946481405.1 uncultured Brevundimonas sp.
CGGCGGCGTCGCCCGGAGCGCCGGCATTCAGGCGCTTGCGGGCGTCGGAAGAGGCGAAGCGGTCCACGCCGACGGAGAAGGCGAAGCTGACGAGGGCGTCGAACTGATGCTGGTTGAGGTTGCCGGGGACGGTCTCGTTGACCGACTTCTCGACCGGCAGGAGGTCGTAGCGCAGCAGCAGCTCGGCGTCGGCTTCCGACACCGCGGCCCCTTCGCGCGCGGACAGGGTGTGACCGTAGCCGATGACCCAGCCGCCGTTCTCGCGACGGATCGCTCGCGGGCGGAAACCCTCGAAACTCTTGATCAGGACGATCCCCTCGCGGGAGACCTTCAGATTCTGCCTGGATGCGTCGGACACCGGTATTGACCCAAATCGAGACAGGGCGTGGTCGCCCCGTTGGGGAGACAGCAAGCGCCGCGCCGTTTCGGTTCGTCCTTACAACAGGATGACGCCGGCGAGTCCGAGGAAGGAAAGGAATCCGACGGTATCTGTGATCCAGGTCACGAAGACGGGCGAGGCCACGGCCGGGTCGCGGTCCAGACGGTCGAGCGCGATGGGGACGAGGGTGCCCGCCAGCGAGGCGGCGACGAGGTTGATCAGCACCGCCAGACCGATGGTCAGGGACAGGAGCGGCTCGCGGAACCAGATCCAGGCCACGGCCGCCAGAAGGCAGCCGATGGTCACCCCGTTGACCAGTCCGACGGTGATCTCCCGGCCCAGGATGCGTGGGGCGTTGGCCGAGGTCAGCTCGCGCGAGGCGAGGGAGCGCACCGCCACGGTCAGGGCCTGGGTGCCGGAGTTGCCGCCGATGGAGGCCACGACCGGCATGAGGATGGCGAGATAGACCAGCTGTTCGAGCTCGTTGGTGAACTGGCCGATGACGAGCGAGGCGAACAGGGCGGTGCCGAGGTTGACCACCAGCCAGGGGATACGCGAGCGGACGACGCCCAGCACGCCTGCGCCGCGGCTTTCGTCGGACACGCCGGCGAGGCGCAGGATGTCCTCGCGGTTCTCTTCCTGGATGATGTTGACGATGTCGTCGACGGTGATCTGGCCCACCAGACGGCCGGCGGCGTCCACGACGGGGGCCGAGATCAGGTGGTACTTCTCGAAGATGTAGGCGACCTCTTCCTGATCGGTGTCGGCGGCGATCTCGTTCACCGGCTCCATCAGGTCGGACAGTTTCACCGTTCGGGCGGCGCGCAGCAGGCCGCTGATCGGAATGCCGCCGACGGGGCGGTTCAGCGGGTCGACGACATAGATGTCGAAGAAGAGCTCGGGCAGGTCCTCGCCCTGGGCGCGGACGTGGTCGATGGTGTCGCCGACTGACCAGAACTGGGGCGCGGCCATGACCTCGCGCTGCATCAGGCGGCCGGCGGTGTCCTCGGCATAGCCCAGCGAGCTTTCAATGGCGGCGCGGTCGGTCGCCGGCATGGCGGCCAGGACCTTTTCGCGCTGGTCGTCCTCCAGATCCTCGACGACGGCGGCGGCGTCGTCGGAGTCCAGTTCCTGAAGCGCCTCGGCGAGGGTGGCGTTGGGGACGCGCTCAAGCACCTCCTCGCGGATGCCGTCGTCCAGCTCGGGCAGGGTCTCGGCCAGCAGTTCGGGCGGCAGCCACAGGACGACGACGCTGCGATGCTCGGCCGTCAGGAAGCCCATCAGGTCGGCGACGTCGGCGGGGTGGAGGTCTTCGAGCAGGGAGCGCAGGCGCATGCCGTCGCCGTCGTCGGCGGCGTCGACAACCTTTTCGACGAAAACGGCGGTCAGGACATAGTCCTCGTCCAGCGCTTCGTGATCTTCGATGACGTCGGGGTCGAGAGTGGCGGTTTTTTCGCTCACGCGTTGCCTCCCTCTCGATGTCAATCAGCCGGTAGCGCCGATCTTTATCCCTTGTACGTCAGATGGTGCGGTCGAGAAGACTCGAACTTCCACGGGTTGCCCCACAGCGACCTCAACGCTGCGCGTCTACCAATTCCGCCACGACCGCTCGCATCGGAGGCGCGCTGATAGCGGAGGGCGTTGAGGGAGGCAACAGGCAATAGGTAACAGGCAACAGGAGCCGACCGCCGATCAGGCTTTGCTGACCTTCGAGATCAGACTGTGCAGCATGCGGCCAAGCTCATCGGCTTTGGCAAGAACGTGATCGCCATCTCCCTCGGACAGTAGTTTGATGCGAGCGGCCAGTTCGATGTGGGTCTCCAGCTCTGGTAGTGACCCGCGAGCAATGCGCAGGAAGCTGACGTACGACTGGCGCGTGCCCCGGCCATAGCCCTCTGCGATATTGGCGGCGATGGAGACGGCGGCTCGTCGCGTCTGGGAGGTCAGACCGAAAGCCTCGTCTCGCGGGAAACTGCGGGTGGCCAGACTTGTTCGGCAAGGGTCATGGCCTTTTGCCAGACGAGTAGGTCACGGTGGCTCCGGATCTCAGACATTCACTGTTGCCTGTTCCCTACTGCCTGTTGCCTCGGCTCTATGCCGCCCCCGCCATGAAGTCGTAGACGTCAGCCGGGCGGGTGACTGTGATGGCGATGCGATCCTCGCGGATTTCGATCTGGCCGCGGGCCACGGGATGGTTGTTGGCCAGTATCCAGACCTCGTCGTGTTCGGAGGCGTTCAGCGGA
>CAMLNY010000406.1 GCA_946481405.1 uncultured Brevundimonas sp.
CCCGAGGCCTTGTAGAAGACTCCCTCGACGGGACGCAGCACCGGGTCCAGCCAGGTGCGCTCGCCGTTCCAGACGCGCGAGAGATAGATCCCCAGCGGCCAGCCGAGGGCGACCGACAGGGACAGTGTCAGGGCGATTTCCGCCCAACCTTGAATGTTCATGGCCGCGGTTCCTTCAGAGCCGCTCGGGGCGCACGAGCGCCACGACCATATAGACAGCGACGACGAGGGCGCCGACGCCCCACAGGACGTTCAGCAGCATCCTCACACCTTCCTCAGAAACACGGCGAGGACGGCGAAGGCCACGAAGGCTCCGCCGCCGATCGCCAGAAACATCACATCGGCCATGCCGAGGTCTCCAGGCTCAATTCGAGCCCGGCTTGTCTCAAGGAAGGGCGTAAGGGCGCGATACGGGATCGGACCTTGAGCATAAGCGGAGCGTAAAGACGCGACTCAGCCTTCGGCCTGGTCCGTTGGCGCCGCCTTCGCCGTTTCGTCCCGTCCTCGGGTCGGTTGGTCGCATCTCGCTTGCCCCCGGGCCGCGTCTGTCCCGATAATCCACGGCATGCGGTTCGCAGCCCGGATTGAAAGGACGATCAGCCGACGCACAGGCATGGGCCTCGGCGCCGCCCTGCTCGTCAGCGGTCTGGCCCGCGCCCAGTCCGCGCCACCGGGCCTGCGTCTGGCCGCCTTCCAGACCCGGGGGCAGAGCCGCACCGTCCTGGTCGTCGATCCGTCCGGCCCGGGCCCGGCCTCCGGCGCCGCCCTGATGCTTCTTCACGGGGCCGGAGGCCTGCGGTCCGACCTGCCGACCTTCTACGGCCATGCTGTGGACTGGGCCCGACGTGGCTGGACCGTGGTCATGCCCAACTACTTCACCGAGACCGGCGACCCGATGACCGAGGACACGCGCTGGTGGGCGCGCTCGGTCGTCGACGCCACGGCCTGGGCCTTGACCTTGCCCGGCGTCGATCCGACCCAAATCGCCGGCATGGGATATTCGCGCGGCGGCTATATGGCGGCCGAGGTGGCGGTGCAGGAGACCGACATCGCCGCCGTCGTCGGTGTCTGCTCGGCGGGCAATGTCGAGCCGCGCGACATCGTGCGCCGCCCGCCGGTCCTCCTGATCCGCGCCGAGCACGACGACGTCATCCCCGCCCACCGCACGATCCGCTGGGCGGGCGTCCTCGAGCGCCAGGGGATTGCGGTGGAGACGGAGGTTCTGCCCGGCATGACCCATCGTCTGACGCCCGAGGCCTGGACCACCGTCTTCGCTCGCGCCGAGACCTTCTTCGCTCGCACCCTTCAGGCCGGGGCCAACGCCCCCGCGTCCTGAGCCGCCTTCAACGCCGTTTTGACGCCCCGCCTCGAACCATGCGAAACCCGGTCAAGCTGGCGTCTTTCCCGCCGCCGGCGTCACTCCCCTCCGGGCCGCCTCCTCATGGCCGAACGCGCGATCAACAAGCTGGGACACCGCATCGGTGCGCGAGGCGGACGCACCCGCGCGGCCATTCTGGAAGCCACCCGCCGCCTGCTGGACCGCCAGCATCTGGGCGAGATCCGCGTCGCCGATGTGGCGCTGGAAGCGGGCGTGTCCCCCTCCAATTTCTACACCTATTTCAAAACGGTGGAGGAGCCTGTTCTGGCCCTGTGCGAGATGGCGGCGGTCGACTTCCAGCCCCTGTCGAAACACCTCGAGGGCGACTGGTCCACCGAGAACGCCTTCGCCGCCGCCCGCGCCTACGTCATGGACGTACTGCTGATCTGGCGCGACCACGGTCCGGTCCTGCGCATCGAGCACATGCTGGCCGACAAGGGCGAAGAGGGCTTCGTCGAGGCCCGGGTCCGCCGCCTGCGCCGGGTCCACCTGTCACTGGAGCGCCGCATCGCCGTGGCCCACGCGACCGGCTACCACGCCCCCGGCCTCGACCCCCGCCTCACCTCCTACGAGGTCGCCAATCTGGTCGAGTCGGTCGCGGCCGGCTTCGACCTCATGCGCCGCGGCGACACCCCGCCCGACGCCATCATCGACACCACGGCCCATATCGTGGTGAAGCTGGTGACAGGACGCTAGCCCGCGCCGATCGGCCCGTAGAGCCAGGTCAGCCAGATCCCGATCGCCAGAAACGTCCCGAACGGCAGCTTCTCGGTCATCTCCACCTTCCGACGCGTAATCAGAAACGTCAGCACGATGCTGAACCCCGCCGCACAGGCCCACAGCAGCACCGTCGGCAAGCCGGCCCAGCCGACCCAGGCGCCCGCCCCCGCGAACAGGATCGGATCGCCCCCGCCCAGCCCCCGCCGCCCCCGCACCCGCTGGTAGAGTTCGGCGATCAGCCACAGGATGCCGAACCCGGCCACGGCCCCGATCAGTTGCGGAACCGGCCAGTCCCACGTGATCAGCGCCCCGGCGATCAGCCCCGTCGCGATCAGCGGAAAGGTCAGCTCATCCGGCAGCCAGAAATTCTCGGCGTCGATCAGGGCGATCAGCAGCAGTTGCCACCCCAGCACCGCCGTCGCCCCGACGACCAGCCAGCCGCTGTCATGCCCCCACAGCGCGGCCCAGACCCCGATGCCCCCCGCCGCGCATTCGATCAGCAGATACCGCGGCGACACC
>CAMLNY010000407.1 GCA_946481405.1 uncultured Brevundimonas sp.
TGATCGGGGTTCTTAAGGGGATGGTGCTGATGACCATCGTGCAGATATCGGCCCTGATCGGCGGCATGCTTGTCGGCGCCATCGGCATTCTGGGCGCCTTGCTAAGCGCTTAGGGCGGGCCTTTCGGCTGGACCGGCTTAGGCACCACATTCCCAGGCCGCTACAGACGGGGAGCGGACCTCCGAAAGTTCAGTTTCCGGTTCGAAGCCGCAAGGTCTCCTTCCCGGCCTGGGCATGGTATCCGCTTTCGACCCATAGGCAGCGGCGATGAATGTCGGACAGCCGGGCTGGCTTCTGCGTGATCGCTTCGAAGCTGTGACTCAAAATTCTTTGGTAGACGAGTTAACGGCGAATATCTTAGCTTGGCCATAATGCGGGAATCCAACCCGCTTCCTCGCGGGGATGGCTGACGTGATTCGTGACTTGATGATGCTGGCTCGTGCGGCCGGATTGGCGATCGCCCTGACAACGGGTCTGGCCTCGGCCGCGGCAGCCCAGACCATCAGCCAGCCGACCGGACCCAGCTCCACAACCGGCACTGGCCTCGGCCAATCCTTCACGGCAACGACGACCGGCGTAATCAATCAGATCGCCATTCGAACTCGCGGCGCCTCCGCCACGACGCTTTATCTCTACAACAGCGCAAACGGCAGCGGGGTTAATGGCTCGTCCGCGGGGAGCGCCTACAACCAGTCCGTGACCCTTACCGACGTCGGCGCCGCCGGCTATACGGTGATCACACTCGCGACCCCGTTCCCGGTGACGGCGGGATCGACCTACAGCATGGTCCTCGACAACTCCACTGTGGGCTTCCAAGGCTCCAACGTCTACGCGGGCGGTGCAGCTATCGCAAACTACGCCACCGTCGTGACGACCGCCGACTGGGCGTTCCAGATCTACGAGGGCCCCGCCGGGCCCCAACCGGTTCCGACCCTGTCCGAGTGGGCGTTGATCCTGCTGGGCCTGACGCTGGCGGGTAGCGCCGCGCTATACCTTCAGCGACGACATCTGACGGCCTGATCGTATCGCCAGAATGACCGGGCGGCCTCGCCGGAGACGGCGGGGCCGTTCGTATATCCGCTTTGCACCCCTAGCTGACCCAGCGAGCGGCAGCTTCCGGCCGACTGTTTCCGACAGCAGCCTTCGTGCGCGCCCCGACGTCCGCCGAGGCGAGCCGGGCGATCAGAACAGGATCTTGCGCAGGCTGATCGAGTAGACGCGGCCGACGGGGTCGAGGAAGTCGGGCTGGTAATTCAGCGGGACCGTGCCGGTCGAGGAGGTCACCTCGGTCCGGGTGTCGAACAGGTTCTGGATGCCGAGGTTGACGCGGACGCCCTTGAGGATCGGGTAGCGCTCGACCCAGCTGGCGCGCTGGGACATGTCGGCGAAGATGTTCAGGTTGACCGTGGTCTGGTCGCTGAACTCCAGATCCGAGCCGCCCGTGCCGCCGTCGACGCGGGTCGACTGGCGCCAGTTGGCGTTCAGGAACGAGCCGAAGCCGTTGCGGAAGACGCCGGCCTGGAGCTGGATCTCGTTGCGAGGCGTGCCGCCGCGCGAGCCGGTGGCGTCGCCGTCCAGCAGGTCCAGCTCGGCCAGGCCGTCGCGGATGCTGACCGTGTCGGTGAAGCGGACCGTGTGATAGATCGACAGGTTGAAGCGGCCCTGGCCCGGCTGCATGCCGCCGCCACGCCCACCGCCGCCGCCGGGTCCTCCGCCCATGCGGATCTGCATGCCGCCGCCGCCGCCGCCGCCCGGAGGCGGACCGCCGGCGCCGCCGCCCGGCGGCGGGCCGCCCATCATCATCATGCGGGGCGCGCCGCCCGCGCCGGGGCCGCCCGGACCGCCGCGTCCGCCGGGCCCCTGGGCCGCCGCCGGATTGGGCGTCCCGAAGGCGCGCGAGAAGTTGAAGCCGGTGCGCAGCTCGGCCCGCTCGGTGCGGGCGAAGTTCAGCGGGCGGGCGTCGAGCGCGATCAGATTGCCCGAGGCGTCGCGGGTGAAGCGGCCGGGCAGGGCGGCTTCCAGATCCGGGGTGATGGTCGGGAAGGCGATGATGGCGTCGTCGACGACCGTGCGGGTGTAGCTGGACTGGACCGAGAAATCGCGCTCCGACCAAGGGCGGAAGTTGAAGCCGAGGGTCAGAACCTGACGCTCGTCATGGTCGAGGTCGGGGTTGCCGCCGGTGACGCGCGTGACCTGGACCGTGCGGCCGGTGCGGAAGTCGAACACCGGGCTGTTGGGCGTCGAGATGGTCGGATCGTTCAGCTGCTGGATCGTCGGGGCGGTCTCGTCCGCCTTGTAGGTGAAGCTGAGCGACAGGGGCTCGATCGGGGTCCAGTTGACGCCGCCGCCCCAGGCGACGAGGCCGCCGAAGTCCGACAGTTCGTCATAGCCGACGTTGGCGTTGACCGAGAGGTCGCCGATCGAGCTGAGCACCTCGTTGCGGCGGCTGGAGATCGGCATGGCCAGGTTCAGGCTGCCGTAGCCGCGGTCGCGGCCGAGCGACCGTTCCGAGAAGACGCCCGACAGGTTGCTTTCCGAGCTAAGCTCACGGGTGTCGACCCCGACCTTCCAGGTCGATTGCAGGCCGCCAGCGGGGGCTTCCCACAG
>CAMLNY010000408.1 GCA_946481405.1 uncultured Brevundimonas sp.
GCGAAGCCGAAGGCGTCCTTGAAGGCCTGGTTCCACAGGATGAGACGGCCGTGCTTGTCGAACAGGACGAAGGCGTCGGACACGCTCTCGATGCCGTCGCGCAGGCGGTTCTCGGCCGACTGGGCCTGAGCCTTGGCGCGGCGGGCCTCGGTGATGTCGAGCGCGACGCCCAGAATCATCGAGAAGCCTTCCTCGCCCCGTGCGCCGCGCGCCTGTCCCCGGGCGTCGATCCAGCGGGCGCCGCCGGTGGGCAGGGGCACGGGGAAGGTGACCTCGAAGGCGCCGAAGGTCGCGGCCTGCCTCAGGGCGTGCTGAACAAGATCGCGATAGCGCGGCGCGATCCGCTCCATCACCGCCTCGGCCGTCACCACGCCGCCGGCCGGCAGACCCAGCAGTTCGGCCATGAAGTCCGACACGGTGACCTCATCGGCGTTCAGGTCCCACTCCCAAACGCCGCAACGCGCCGCCTCGACGGCGACGCGGAACCGGTGCTCGGTTTCGGCCCAGGCCCGGGAGGCGCGCGACTGTCGCCAGCGCTGAATGACCGCCAGCCCCAGAACCAGCACCCCCAGTCCCAGAGGCGCGATCAGCAGCCACAGATCGCTGATGATGGCGGCGGCGCCGGTCGACTCGGGCCGCCAGGCCACGACCATCAGGCCGGTGTCTCCGACGGGCGAGGCCGCCGCCTCCACGGCCTCCTGGGCATTCGGGGCTCCATGAGCCGTCGCGCCGTCTTCGGTCAGGGCCGACAGCTCGATCCCCAGCTTGTCCTTCAGCGAACCCCCCGCCGCACCGGCGATCAACCCCTCGGTCGGCGAGACCACCAGGGTCCGGTCCCCGGCGGCGTCGGCGACGGGGGTGCGGGCGACCAGACCGGCGGCGCGCGCGGTGGTGGTCAGGACGGCGGTGCGGTCGCGGCTAGCGCGAAGTCCGGCCTCCGGGGCGGGGACGAGGGGGCGGAACCCGGCGGGTGAGGCGCCGACGGCGGCGGTGGCGTCTCCGCCCGGTCCCACGACGGCGAAGGCGGTGTCGGGTGCGACGGCGCGGGCGGCCTCCAGCGCATCGAGCGGTCGGCCGGGGGTGGCGCGCAGGGTCTGGGCGGCGACGATCAGCCCGGCGCGGGCCCGGGCCAGTTCGGCGTCCAGCCGCGCGGCGCCCAGATCCGCGTCGCGGTGCAGGGCCTCGGCCTTCAGCACGGACGCCTCGCGCGCCGGGCGCGTGCTCTCGCGCGCGAACAGGACGACGTAGATGGCCAGACCCAGCGTCAGGGCGAGAACCAGCACCCGGCCCCATGTCGGCAAGCCTTCGGGACGGTCGCCTGACCGTCGTCCCGGCTGCTGAATGCGGCGATCGGCGCCCCGCAAATCTCTCTCCCGGACATGCTCTCGGCGTCCCGGCCGGGGCGGCAGGGTCAGGCGTTGGGCGATTCGACGACGCCACGGAATCTAGGCTGCGTCGCGGAATCCTGTCGAGGTTTGGTTAACGAAAGCTTCAGGCGGCCTGTACGCGAGTCCCGGGCGCCACAGCTTCCGGAGCCGGCGACAGGACCTCGGTGACCGACCGCAGCACCTCGCGTGCCTGTCGCGCCATGGCCAGGGTTTCGGGCGGAGCGTCGTCGGGGTTCTCGGACACGGTTTCGACCAGCTTCTGGGCCAACTCCATCAGGCGGGGCGCCGCGGCGATCAGACGGGCCTGGAACTCGATACGGTTGGGGTCCCGGTCGTATTCAGCGCCAGGCACGCGCCAGCCGCCCCAGTCGGCGGGATCGGTGACCACGACCGGATAGGTGCCCGGATAGGGATGGTGCGGCACGTCCTCGGCCATTTGCCACTTGTTGCGGGCGCGCAGCAGTCGCCACGAGCCGGCCTCGGCGGCGGCGTCATCCTCGGCCGGCAGCAGAAGCTCCGTGGCCTGGAACTCCCGCCCGAGACCGACGTCGTAGGTGACCTTGACCGGCTCCTCGAAGCCCTTGGCCCAGACGGGCAGGACCTTCTCGATCTGGGCCCAGGCGCCGACGCACTCGACCCAGACTTTCTGACCCTTCTGGAATTGTGCGCGCGCCATCGGTCGTCCTTCAATCGTTACCCTTCACCATGCGGGATCCGCCGTTGACGCCCGGTTTCGGGAAAGGGTGAAGCAGGAATGAAGACGCGACGGATTCCACCGGGGCCTGCGTTGAACCTTCATGCCGACGCCGCGGAGCGCGGGCATCAAGCGTGACCGGGGGGCGGCCAAGCGTGGCCGTTCATCTACCTGACTGTTGGACAACAGCCGGCTCAGACCTGTGTCAGCTTCGGAGTGCTTTTCTTCTCATCGCAGCCCACCCCCGGGCCGAGATGAGGATGAAGACGATGACCGCTCTGACGAAGAAGGCTCTGCTTTCGATGCTGGCGGCTTCGGCGGTCGCGGTCGCGACCCCGGTGCTGGCCCAGGACTACGGCCGCCACGGCGGCGGCCGCGGCGGCTACGACCACGACTACAACGGCGGCTGGAACGGCGGCGGCCTGAACGGCGACCAGGCCCGTCTGGCCCAGCGCATCGACCGCGCCGCCTACAACGGCCGCATCAGCCGCCGCGAGGCCCAGAGCCTGCGCAACCAGCT
>CAMLNY010000409.1 GCA_946481405.1 uncultured Brevundimonas sp.
GTTGCCGTAGCGGCGGAAGGCGTCCTGCGTCAGGGCGGTGGTGGCCGTGTTGGTCAGGGGGTGGAAGTTGACGATGTCGGCCTCCCACAGACGCTGGTCGATGACGAAGGTCACGCGCCGGTCCACGTCATTGATCAGGCCCAGGGCCGTGACCGAGCCGGGCCGGACGCCGAGGGTCTCGTACATCAGGGTCTCATTGCCGAAGGAGACGCGGTCCGAGCCGATGGTGCGGGGCGCGGCCTTCAGGTCGATGACGGTGTCCTGACGCGCCGAGATCAGCCATAGCCGCCCCTTCTTGTCCTTGAGGAACAGGTTCTTGGTGTGGGCGCCGGGCATCGCGGCCTTGATCTCGTGCCCCTCGTCGACGGTGAAGACGGCCGGGTGGTCGTGGGTCGTCTGGGCGATGCCGCGTTCGGCCATCCAGTCCAGCAGGGAATCTCGATCGTAGGCAGGTTGAGCGGTCATGTCGGGCCGGGCTAGGAATGCTGACGTTTGGATAGCTGCCGGAGCGTCGCCTTGGAACTGGAATGCTACCCCATGTCGGCGCGGCCGCCGGATCTGGTGCCGGGCCGCCAGTCGCGGAACTGGATGGACGCCTTCGTCAGCCGGCACCCCTACCGGTGCCTGCCCCTGACCATGGCCAATACGACGGGGTGGGAAATCCTGTGCCCCTTCACCTTCACGGCCGAGTGGAACGGCGGGCCGCAGCAGTCCGACATCACCATCACGCCGGAGCGGCCCCAGCCGGAGCTGGACCATTTCGTCACCTCGCACTTCTCGCGCGGGGTCCTGACCATGCACCCCCAGTATCTGTTCCGCACGCCGCCGGGCTGGGGGATGATCTGTTCGGGCTCGCCCAACCATATGAAGGACGGGATCCAGCCCCTGGTCGGGCTGATCGAGACCGACTGGCTGCCCTTCCCCTTCACCATGAACTGGCTGTTCACCCGGCCTGGTCGGATCAAGTTCGAGCGCGGCGAACCGTTCTGCTTCATCAATCTGGTGGAGCACAGGAAGATGGAAGCGGTGCAGCCGGTGATCCGGACGCTGGAAAGCAATCCGGTCATGAAGGGCCAGTTCGAGGCCTGGAACCGCCAGAGGACGGATTTCAACAACCGTCTGGCGGGCGGCGATCCCGATGCGGCCAAGGAGGCGTGGCAGCGCTTCTATTTCAAGGGCGAACTGCCCGAGGATCTCGGCGCCGCGCCGGAGACCCATGCGAACAAGCGGCGGCTCAAGACCCCGCGCGTCGGCTAGGTCTCAGCTGGAGGCGAGGATCGCCTCCAGCCCCTCGCGCCAGCTCGGACAGAGCGGCCGCCAGCCGAGTTCGGCCTTGGCGCGGGCGTTCGAGATGCGTTTGCTGTCGAGATAGAAGCGGCGCATGGCGTCCGACACCGACGGGTCGGTCCAGTCGACCTCAGGCGGCTGGGGCAGGCCCATGCGGCGGGCGGCGTCGGACACCACCACATCGGCCGGCGACGGGGCGTCGTCGACCAGATTGTAGGCTGCGCCGGGGCGAGGACGGTCCATCGAGGCGAACAGGCCCGCGACGGCGTCGTCCACGTAAATCCGGTTGAAGACCTGACCCGGCTTCCTCACCAGCCGGGCCGAGCCGTCGCGCAGCCGCTCCACCACCGACCGGCCGGGGCCGTAGATGGCGGGCAGGCGGAAGACCTGGACCGTCAGACCCATGCCGCGCCCGGCGTCGAACCAGTCGGCCTCGGCCCGGACGCGGCGCGCGCCTTCCAGACTGGCGGCGTTCAGGGCGTCGTCCTCGAAGACCCAGCCGCCGTTGCGGTCGCCGTAGACGGCCGTCGAGGAGACGTAGCCGATCCAGTCGGGATAGGCGCCGGCTTCCGTCAGGGCGGGCAGCAGGGCCTTGGCGCCCGGACAGCCGTGGCCCTCGGGCGGCGCGGTGATCAGGATGGCGGAGGCCTTGGCGACGGCGGCGGTAAGGGCCGCCGGGTCGGCCGGGTCGACAGCCGCGATCCCTTCCGCCTCCAGCGCCGCACGGCAATCCGGATCGCGGGATGTGGCGGCCGGCGTCAGGCCGCGCCGCTTCGCTTCGGTCAGGACGGCGCGGCCGAGGTAGCCGGCGCCGAAGACCAGAAGGGAGCCGTGCGCCATGCCTCGCCTCAGCCGACCCGCGCGCGGGCGGGCTTTGGCGCGGCGGCTGGTTCGGGCGCGGTCTTCAAGGCCTCGGCCCGCTTGTCGTTCCAGGCGGAGACGCAGGGGATTTTCGTCCGGTCCGCCCGGTCGGCGTAGCGGCGGGCGATGTCGGTGACGTCGGCCATCAGGCCTTCGGCGAGAGTGATCGGCTTCAGGCCCAGATCGCGGAACTGGTCGTTGGCGACGACCAGCTCGTTCTCATCGGCCTCCAGA
Organism: uncultured Brevundimonas sp.; assembly: GCA_946481405.1. The sequence continues at coordinate 2,383 of CAMLNY010000409.1, forward strand.
CGCGGATTGGCGACATTGTGCACCTCGGCGCCCGTCATGCCGGCGACCATGGCGGCGAGGTCGCGGACGCGGCGGCTCTCCGTCATCTGGTTCAGGATCTTGACCCGGTCGCCCTTCCGGGGCGGGTTCTTCAGCGCCAGTTCGACGCAGCGGACCGTGTCCTGGATGTGGATGAAGGCCCGGGTCTGGCCTCCGGTGCCGTGGCCCGTCAGCGGATAG
>CAMLNY010000410.1 GCA_946481405.1 uncultured Brevundimonas sp.
TCTCCGAACCGGTCAGGTGACGGATGATGTCGATGTCGTGAACGGCCAGATCGATGACCACCCCGACCTCGCCCATGCGGGGCGGGAAGGGGCCCACGCGGGTGATCTGGATGGAGATGACGTCCTCGCCCTCGATGGCGCGCTTGACCGCCTCCACCGCCGGGTTGAACCGCTCCACCTGGCCGACCATCAGGACCCGGTCGTTGGCCTTGGCCGCGTCGATCATCCGCTGGGCGTCGGCCACGGTCGCGGCGATCGGCTTCTCGACCAGCACATGGACCCCGGCTTCCAGGAGGGCGACGCCCAGATCGGCGTGGTGGCGGTTCGGGGTGGCGATGACGGCGGCTTCCAGCCCGCCCGCGACGAAGTCGGCGGCGGTGGTCACCGGCGAGGCGCCATAGGCGGCGGCGACCCCCTCGGCCACCACGGCGTCCGGATCGAACACCAGGGCCAAGTCGATCTCACGCATTTCGGACAGGACGCGGGCGTGGTTGCGTCCCATCACGCCGGCGCCGGCGACGCCGGTGCGGATCGGGGCGTGCAGGTGGGTCGGGTTCATGTGCTTAGCCCTTGTAGCTGGCGACGGCGGCGACGATCCGGTCCTGCGTCGCCTCGTCCAGATCGGAGTGCATCGGCAGGCTGATGACCGTCTTCATCTTGGCCTCCGTGACCGGCAGACCCTGCGGTCCGCGCGGGTGCATGTCGTAGGCCGGCTGCAGGTGCAGCGGGATCGGATAATAGACCGCCGAGGGCACGCCCTGTTCGCGCAGATGGGCCGCCAGACCGTCCCGGTCCGGATGCTCGATCGTGTACTGGGCCCAGTTCGAGACATTGCCGGCCGGCGTCTGCGGCACCGACGCGACGTGCGGCGCCAGCAGTTCGTTGTACCGGGCCGCGATCCGGTTCCGCCACTCGATCTCCTCGGGGAAGACTTTCAGCTTCTCGATCAGGACGGCGGCCTGAACAGTGTCCAGACGCGAGTTCATCCCCACCCGCATGTTCAGATATTTGGTCTCGTGCTCGAAGGTCCGGCCCACCAGATCCTGCGACACCGCCTTGCCGTCGCCGTAGCAGCCGAGCGGCTTGGCCGGGAAGAAGCTGGTCGTCGTCGCATCGGCCCACTTCAGCGGATGCTCGCCGTTGATGGTGCAGCCGAAGCCCTGCGCCGAATCCGAGATCAGCTTGAGGCCATGCCTGTCGCAGATCGCCCTGATCGCCGGATAGTCGGCCGGCTGGCCGAACAGGTCGACGGCGATGACCACCCTGGGCTTCAGCTTGCCTTCCTTCAGGGTCGCCTCGATGGCGGCTTCCAGATGGCCGGGGTCCATGTTGTAGGTGACCGGATCGATATCGATGAAGACCGGCGTCGCATTGGTCCACGGCACGATCTCGGCCGTGGCGCAGAAGGTGAAGGACGGCACGAAGACCGCATCGCCCGCGCCCACGCCCCACGCCTTCAGCGGCAGGACCAGCGCATCCGTCCCGTTGCCGCAGCCCAGGGCGTGCTTCGCCCCGCCGAACGCGGCCAGCGCCTGTTCGAACTCGCGCACGGGCGGGCCCATGACATAGGCGCCGCTCTCGACGGCAGCCATCACGGCGGCCTCGATCTTGCCGCCCAGACGGCGACGCTGGGCCTGCAGGTCGATAAAGGCGATGCTCATAGGGGGACCTCTCGAAACAGGGCGGCGATCCGATGCATGGATCGGCGCGGTCGTCGAAGATGGGCCGCCCTCTAACCCGCGCGGCGTCCGAAAGCCAAACACGACAGGGTCACTTCGCGTTGCGCCTTGCAACGACCCTGCCTATCCATCGTCCGTCCGAACCCGGAGCCGAATCCCCGTGACTGCGTCCCCGACGTCCCATCCCGCCGTCTTCCTCGACCGTGACGGCGTTCTGATCGTCGACAGCGGCTATCCGCATCGGGACGAGGATCTGGTCCTCATCCCAGGCGCGGCCGAGGCCGTCCGTCGCCTGAACACGCTCGGCTATCTGGTCGTCATCGTCACCAACCAGTCGGGCGTGGCGCGCGGCTATTTCAGCGAAGACCGGATGAACGCCTTCAACGACCTGCTGGTCCGCAAGCTGGCCGGAAAGGGCGCCCGCATCGGCGCCGTCTACGCCTGCCCGTTCCACGATGAGGCCGAGGACCCGAAATACTTCCACCCCGACCATCCGGACCGGAAGCCCAATCCCGGCATGATCCTGCGGGCGATCGCCGATCACGACATCGACCCGGCCCGGTCCTTCCTCATCGGCGACCGTCCGTCGGATCTGGAGGCCGCCCGCCGCGCCGGCATGCCCGGCTTTCTGTTCGAGGGCGGCGATCTGGATCATTTCGTCCGCGACCTGCTGGGCGGCTGATCGCAATTCGCTTTCCTGTTCATCAGGCGATGAAATAGGGTCTGGTCCGACGCGGGGGCGTCCTGTCCGGAGCTTGCCGTCATGGCCGATACGACCCTGTATTCCGAGCGTCGCTGGACCTCCCACGACGGCCTCAGCCTCTACGCCCGCGACTATCCGGGGGCGGACGGTCCGGCCAGATTGCCGGTCATCGCCATCCACGGCCTGACCCGGAATTCCGCCGATTTCGAGAGCAT
>CAMLNY010000411.1 GCA_946481405.1 uncultured Brevundimonas sp.
TCGTGAGCTCAACCCCCGATATCGCCCAAACCGCAACGGCAACGCAAACTGAAAGTGCTCGCCCGTCCTCCTGGTCGCTCTGGAGCACGGCCGCCCAGATCGCCAGCCTCGAGAACCTGCGCGAGCAGCTGGAGGACGAGCAGAACACCGTGGACCGCCTGACCCGCAAGCGCGACCGTCGCGGCTGATCCCGTCAGGGGATGACCCCTCGTCTCGCCTTCGCTAGCGTCCCCACGGCAGAGGTCGGGCGACGCTTTGGGCGCATTTGAATTCTTCTTCAGCTTCTACGGCCTGCTGCTGGGCCTGTCGGTCGCGGTCATCGCCACCGGCGTCGCCACGGCCGTGGCCCAGCGCAAGCGCATCCGCATCGGCTGGCTGACGCCGCTTCTGGCCCTCTTCGTCGGCCTCGACATCGCCAGCTTCTGGGACGCGGCCTGGACCAACTTCCGGCACCTTCCCTTCAGCTACGGCCTGCTGGTCGCGGGCCTGCTGGTCGCCCTGGTCTATTTCGTCGCCGCGTCTCTGGTCTTTCCGCACCAGATCGAGGACGGACAGTCGCTGGACGACTACTTCTGGGCCAACAAGACGATCGTCCTGGTCCTCCTGATCGTCGCCAACATGCTGGGCGCGGCGGCCATGGTGGGAGCCAATCTGGGGCGAGAGAACGGGGTGGCGCTGATCTTCGGCTACGGATTCAATGTGCTGCTCTATCTGGTCCTCGTGGGGCTCGGGGCGATGGCGCGCCGCAAGACCCTGTTCGCCGTAGCCATCGGCCTGCATGTCCTCATCTATCTGGCGCTCGCCGGCCTCACTGCACTCAATCCGCACAGCGTGATTGACGAGGACGGCGAAGTGGTCGTCCACGAGCTCGAAAGCCGATGAGCGACTTCGAATTCTTCTTCAGCTTCTACGGCCTGATCCTGGGACTTTCGGTGGCCGAGATCGCTTCCGGGGTGGCGCGCACGGTGCACGAGCGCGGAGAGGTCAAGGTCGGCTGGCTGACGCCGATGCTGGCGGTGTTCGTGTCGCTGGACGTCGCCGGCTTCTGGGTGGTCGCCTGGCAGGACTGGCGCGGCATCGATGTGGATTTCGGCATCCTGGTTGTAGGTCTTGTCATGGCCATGACCTATTACGTCGCCGCCGCCGTCGTCTTCCCGCGCGAGTTCGAGGGGTGGCCGTCGCTGGACGAGCATTTCTGGGCACGGCGGCGAATCATCTTCGGCGCCATCCTGTTTACGAACCTTGTAGCGGTGGCGGGCACAGTCTGGGCCTGGCAGGCGGCCGACCGAAGCTATCCATTCCCGATGAACTGGATCAGCTGGAGCTACTTCGTGCTGGTGACGGCCGCTCTGGTCGTCCCGCGCGGGCGAGCGATGTACGCCATCCTCGCCCTTCTGATCCTGTATTTCCTAAACTGGCTGCCCCAGCTGAACCCGCTGCAAGCGGCGGTCGAGGCCGCGACATGAGCGCCTTTGAGTTCTTCTTCAGCTTCTACGGCCTGCTGCTGGGCCTGTCGGTGGCCGAACTGGTCGGCGGCTTCTCGCGCGTTCTGCACGAGCGCCAGAGGGTCCGGTTCGGCTGGATGACGCCCCTGCTCGCCCTGTTCGTGGCCATGGACGTCGCGACCTTCTGGAGCCAGGCCTGGGTCATCTTCCGGGGCGCGCCGTTCAATCTGGCCCTGCTGTTCATCGGCCTGATCGTGGCGGCCACTTTCTACATCGCCGCCAGCGTCACCTTCCCGCGCGTGACGGCCGAGGGCGTGGACGATCGGATCGATCTGGACGACCACTTCTGGGCCCACCGGCGGCTGATCTTCACCTGCATCCTCGCCGCCAACGTCATCGTGGGAGCCCTATTCGTCGCCTTGATGCAGGTCGACGCCGGTTTCGCCAGCCTGTCAGGCGCGCGCTTGTGGATCGGTTTCGCCGTCTTCAGTCTCGGCACGGCCGCCGCGGCCTTCGCCCCGCGCAAATTCGCCGGCTGCGCCCTGATCGTGCTTGTCGTCTACAGCCTGTTCAATGTGGGCCGGTCGGCGCTGGCCCTCATCGCGGCCGGCGGATGGAGCCTGCCGACCGGCTGACGGCTTGCCAGAGGACGCCCCAGGGCGGATGAACGGCGTCATGCGCACCGCCCTTGTCCTCGCCGCGATCGCGGCCCTCGCGAGTCCCGCCATGTCCCAGTCTGTCTCCAACACCGCCCCCTGGGACCAGCCTTTCCTCCCTCCGGCGCTGGAGTGGAACGGCGCCAGCCGCGCCCTTCTGGCCGAGGCCTCCAACCCGTGGATCACCGATTTCGAACGCGATCCGGCGCATGACTTCAGCCCCGACCACGCCGCGACCCGCGCCTGGTTCGACCGGCTGGACGCGGCCTCGGACCTGATCCGCATCGAACAGTTCGGCGTTTCGCCCGAGGGCCGGCCCATCTACGCCGTCATCGCCTCGAAGGACGGCGCCACGCTCGATCCGTCGAAGCCCGTCCTCCTCGCCCAGGCCGGCATCCACCCCGGCGAGATCGACGGCAAGGACGCGGGCATGATGCTGCTGCGCGACATGGCGTTCGGCTCGAAGGGCGACCTGCTGGACCACGCCAA
>CAMLNY010000412.1 GCA_946481405.1 uncultured Brevundimonas sp.
GGAGAACTCCGGGAAGGGGACGCGCAGATGACCCGCAAATCGCGACAGCCTCAAGACAGGAACTTTCGCTGCGGCGCACGCGGCGCTAGGAAAGCCGCATGACCGACACCCTCTCCTCCTCGAAACTGATCCAGGGCCGCACCGGCGCCTGGGAAATCGTCATGGGCCTGGAAATCCACGCCCAGGTCGCCTCGAAGGCCAAGCTGTTCTCCGGCGCGGCGGTGGGCTTCGGCGCGGGGCCGAACGAGCAGGTGTCGCTGGTGGACGCCGGCTTCCCCGGCATGCTGCCGACTCTGAACAAGCACTGCGTCGAACAGGCCGTGGTCGAGGTCGAGGGCGAGGACGGCGAGTTCTTCAACGTGGGCATCGAGCGGCTGCACCTGGAACAGGACGCGGGCAAGCTGATCCACGACCTGTCGCCGACCGAGAGCTATGTCGACCTGAACCGCGCGGGCACCGCCCTTATGGAGATCGTCTCGCGCCCCGACATCCGTTCGCCGGAAGAGGCGGTCGCCTACGTCAAGAAGATCCGCACCATCCTGATCTATCTGGGCACCTGCGACGGCGACATGGAGAAGGGCAACCTGCGCGCCGACGTGAACGTCTCGGTCTGCCGCGAAGGCAACTACGCCAGGTTCAAGGAGACCGGCGACTTCGGCTTCCTCGGCACGCGTTGCGAGATCAAGAACGTCAACTCCTTCCGCTTCATCTCCCAGGCCATCAACTACGAGGCCCGCCGCCAGATCGAAATCCTGGAGGACGGCGGCAAGATCGTGCAGGAGACCCGCCTCTACGACCCCACGGCCGGCGAGACCCGCTCGATGCGCTCCAAGGAAGAGGCGCACGACTACCGCTACTTCCCCGACCCCGATCTGTTGCCGCTGGAGCTGGAACAGGCCTGGATCGACGACATCAAGGCCAACCTGCCCGAGCTGCCGGACGAAAAACGCCGTCGCCTGATGGCCGACTACGGCCTGTCGCAATACGACGCCATCGTCCTGATCTCGGAACAGGCCAAGGCCGACTACTTCGAAACCGCCGCCAAAGGCCGTGACGCCAAGCTGGTCGCCAACTGGGTCACGAACGAGCTGTCGGCCCGTCTGGCCGCCGCCGGCAAGGACTTCTCCGAAAGCCCCCTGCCCCCCGCCTATGTCGCCGAACTGGTCGCCCTGATCGAGGAAGGCGTGATCTCCTCAAAGATCGCCAAGGAAGTCTTCGACCACATCTGGAACGGCGAGGGCTCGCCTCGCGCCGTTGTCGAGGCGCGCGGTCTGGTTCAGGTCAACGACACCGGCGCCATCGAAAAGGCCGTCGACGAGTTGATCGCCGCCAACCCCGACAAGACCGCCGCCGTCGCCGAGAAGCCCCAAGCCCTCGGCTGGTTCGTCGGTCAGGTCATGAAGGCCACCGGCGGCAAGGCCAACCCCGCCTCGGTCAATGAGATCCTGAAAGCGAAGCTGGGGCTTTGACGACAAAAAGCCCGCCCGGATCGCTCCGGGCGGGCCTTTCGGACGCCACGCTGCTGTCTAGTTCGACAGCAGCGAAATGATCACGCCGGTCGCCAGGGCGGCCAGGACGACGTCACCGGTATCGGTGCGGTAGTAGCCGTAGCCACGCGGCGGGGTCCGGTAGCCGTAGCGGTTATAGTCGCGGATGTACCAGCGGCTGCGATACTCGTACGGCAGGGTCGCGCCGCGATAGTAGCGGTTCCGGTGGTAGCCGTAGGCGTTGCCGCGCGGCCCCTCGTAGCGGCGGTCGTCCCAGCGGCGATCACGGCGGTCATCCCGACGGTCGTCGCGGCGATCTTCACGGCGCTCCCAGCGCTCGTAGCGACCGTCGCGGTCGCGGTCCCCGCTACGCCACGACTGGGCCGACGCGGCGACCGGGGCGGCGAGGGTGGCCAGCGCCACTGCGCCGATGACGAACAGGTTGGTCTTCTTCATCACACATCTCCTTCAGCGAGTTCTGCGCCTGAGCGCGGTTCCCGACCTTGGAGAGCAGCTTCGGACTTCCGCCATGAACCGGGCCTGAACGGGCCCGTCAGGAAGCGATCAGCGCGGGCAGCGGGCCGCAGCGGCCAGTTCCGGCCCCAGAACCGACTTCACCGCCAGCGGAGCATCGGTCGCGATCACCACCACGCCCTGATCGAACAGGTCGCGGTACTCCGAGACATTCCCGTCCGCTGCATACTGGTCGTCCAGCCGCCGCCCCGGGGCCCCAAGGGTGCCGAATTGCGGCTCGACCCCGACGTCGGCGAGCGCCCGCCACAAGGCCGGTCGCGCCTCCCGCGTGCCCGTCCAGGCCAGGATCTGGGCCGCGTTCAGCCCCTCCAACCCGGCCACGTCATTCAGCCCGGCGGAGATCATCATCTCGGGCGCCAGCGTCGCCACCACTCGCGCCGTCTCGTCGGAATAGGTGATCAGGATCACCCGGTCCTGCGCTCCCGCCGCCCGGACCTCGTCGATCACGGCCCGCGCCAGCGCGACCGTCGCAGCCTCGTCGGCGGGCTTCAGGTCGATGCTGGCGATGGCCCCGACCCGACCGGCGGCATCGCCGCGGTGGTCGCCGCACCGGTCATTTCTTCAC
>CAMLNY010000413.1 GCA_946481405.1 uncultured Brevundimonas sp.
CAGCGTCCCGCCGCCCACCCCGGTCACGGCTGCGAAGAAGGCGAAGGTGACGAGGTCGTGCTTCTCCCGCGCGGCGGCCAGCGCCCCGGTCGCGGCGAACACCGCCACGCCCGCGAAATCAAGCGCGCCCAGCACCGTCTCCGGATGGGCCAGCGCGGGGTTGATCAGTTCGGGATGAACGAGATTGGTCACCTCACCCGTCTAGCACGATCTGTCCCTTCTTCACCCCGCCGTACCACGCCCACAGCAGGTGGCTGGCCGCGCCCCGGTGCGGGCGCCAGATCTCGGCCCGGGCATAGGCGGCCCTCGTGTCCGGCCGAGCCTCCAGCCGATCGGCCCATTTGATCGCTTCCTGCAGGGCGATGTCCCCGCCCGGAAACACATCCAGCCGCCCTTCGCAGATCAGCAGATAGGCCTCGGCCGTCCACAACCCCACGCCCTTCAGCGACACCAGCGCCGCGATCGCCGCCTGGTCGTCCAGCGCCGCCAGCCGTTCCAGATCGACCGTCCCGTCCAGCTGCGCCCGCGCGATGCCCTGACCATAGGTCGCCTTCTGCCGCGACAGCCCCATCCCTTTCAGGCTCTCCAGATCGTGCGCCAGAAGGGACTGAGGCGTGATCTCCCCCAGCCCCGCCTGCAACCGCGCCCAGACCGAGGCGGCCGAAGCCAGCGACACCTGCTGGTCCACGATCATCCGGAACAGGCCCAGGAACCCGCGATCGCCGACCCGCCAGTCGAAGGCCGGGCACTGCGCATGCGCCCGCGCCAAGGCCGGATCCAGCCGCACCAGTTCGGCGCGGGCGGCGTTCAACTCGTCAGGCGTCAGCGGCATTCGGGTCCAGTCGACAAAAGACAATCCGGCGCCTAGCGTCCGGCCAAAGACAGTCTGGACGATCCCGCGGCTTCGATCACGCGACCGCCGGACGATCATGTCCGAAAGTCGCGACCAAGCCCGAATGCCGAATGCCTTCGTCACCCGCTTCGCCCCCTCGCCGACCGGCCTCCTGCATCGCGGCCACGCCTGTTCGGCCCTGACCGCCTGGACGGCCGCGACTGGGGCCGGCGGTCGCTTCCTGCTCCGCATCGAGGACACCGACTTCACCCGCTGCCGCCCGGCCTATGAGGAAGCCCTCCGCGACGACCTCGCCTGGCTGGGTGTCGACTGGGAACAGCCGGTGCGCCGCCAGTCCGAACATCGCCCCGACTACGACGCTGCCCTCGACCGCCTGCGCGACATGGGCGTCCTTTACCGCTGCTTCCGCACCCGCAAGGAGCTGATGGCGCTGGCCGGCATGGCGCCGCACGCAGACGACCCCGCCGATGCCCAGGCCTTCGCCGGCGGCCCCCTGTCGCCCGAAGAGGAGGCGGCACGGATCGCCGCCGGCCAGCCCTTCGCCTGGCGCCTCTCCCTCGCCGCCGCCCGCGACCGTCTTGGCGGCTTCGATCACCTGACCTGGATCGAGGAGACGGCCAATCCCGGGGTGAAGACCGCCACGCCCGAAATGCTCGGCGACATGGTTCTGGGGCGAAAGGACATCGGCGCCGGCTATGTCATCGCCGCCGTCGTCGACGACGCCCTTCAGGGCGTGACCCACGTCATCCGCGGCGAGGACCTGATCCAGACCACCTCGGTCCAGCGCGTGCTTCAGGCCCTGCTGGACCTGCCGACCCCGGTCTACCGTCACCATCCCCTGCTGTTGGGTCCCGACGGCAAACGGTACGCCAAGCGCGACGGCTCGGTGACGCTCGCCGCCCTGCGTGAGGCGGGAGTCACGCCTGCGGAGCTGCGCGCGGAGCTGGGGTTCTGATCTCCTTGTGCCGCAGCGGACAGGATGGGGTCGTCTCCTCCTGATCCACAGGCTAATGCGACATCATGTCTGCCTCTCCGTCCCGCCTCCTGCCTCTGATCGTGGTTCTGGTCTCGGCCAGCATCCTCGGTCTCGCGCCGATCCTCGTGCGCCTCACCGAGACCGGGCCGGCGGCGGCGGGCTTCTGGCGGCTGCTGTTCGCTCTGCCGCTGCTGCTGGTCCTCGTCGGCCGACCGGGCGGCGAAGGGTTCGGCCGCCCCTCGAGGTGGATGATCCTGGCGGGTCTGTTCTTCGCCCTCGACCTCAGCTTCTGGCACTACGGCATCGTCATGACTTCGGTCGCCAATGCGACCGTGCTCTGCAACCTGACCCCGGTCGTGGTGACCCTCGTCGGCTGGTTCCTGTTCCGGGAGCGGCCGAAGAGGCTGTTCATCCTCGCGCTCGCCCTGGCCATGGGCGGCGCCTTCGCCATGGCGGCGGGGGCGCAAAAGGGTCAGGGGACCAACCCTGTGCTTGGCGACATGTTCTCCCTGTCGGTAGCCCTCTGGTACTCGGGCTACTTCCTGACGGTGAAACAGGCGCGGACCACCGCCGGCGCTCTCAGGGTCACCTTCTGGGCCACGGCGGCGGGCATCCCCGTGATGCTGGCGGCTTCCCTCCTGCTCGGCGAGGACATGATCCCGGCAACCGCGGCCGGTTGGGGCGCCTGCATCGGCATGGGGGTCATGCATGTGGGCGGTCAGGGCGGCGTCGCCTGGGCGCTGGGCCGTCTG
>CAMLNY010000414.1 GCA_946481405.1 uncultured Brevundimonas sp.
AATAGGCTTCATCGGCTTCAGCAAGGGGTTCGCCCTCGATGTCGGCGTCGAAGCGATGGTTCGAGAACTCGGTGATGACGGTCTCCACGCCTTCGCCCGCCAATTCCATCTGGTACAGGGCCTGGACGGCTGCCAGACGCGCCACGGTGCGCGCGCGGCGCTGGCGGCTGGTCAGGTGGGATTCGGCCTGCGCGCGTTCATTCTCGGCGAGTTGCGCCAGAACGGACTGGATGGAGTTGGGTTCGGTCATTCCCCGAGCCCTACGCGCAGACGCTTCTTCAAGGCAATGAGGTCCATGCAGGCGCGGGCCGCGCCGCCGCCCTTGGCGCCCTCCGACAGACGGGCCCGGGCCCAGGCCTGATCCTCGTCCTCGACGGTCAGGACGCCGTTGCCGATGCACAGACCCTGTACGCCCAGCGCCATGATTCCGGCCGCCGACTGATCCGACACGATTTCGAAATGGTAGGTCTCGCCGCGGATCACGCAGCCCAGGGCGACATAGCCGTCATAGCGCGGCGCCGTCGGATATTTCCCGGCCTGTTCGGCCAAGGCGATGGTCGGCGGGATCTCGAGCGCGCCGGGCACGGTGACGACGTCGAACTGGACGCCCTGCGAGCGCAGCGCATCTTTCGCGCCTTCCAGAAGCGCGTCGGCCAGTTCGTCGTAGAAGCGCGCCTCGACGATCAGGACGCGGGGGGGATCGCTCAGGATTGGTCTTCTCCGTGCATGTCGCGCCAGCCGACGATGCGCAGGCCGTAGCCCTCGATGGCGGCGGGTTCGGGGCGGGTCGAGGACATGACGATCATGTCCTTCACGCCGAGATCCAGCAGGATCTGCGCACCCACCCCGTAGTTTCTCAGGGACCGGTCGACGGCCGCCGGCCTGTCGACGCCCGCAAGCCTCTCGGCCAGTCCCTGCAGCGTCGGATCGCGCAGGAAGACGACCACGCCCGGCCCGTCATGGTCGGTGATCGTCTTGAGGGCGTCGGGGATATAGCTCTGCCGCTCCTCGACATGGCCCAGAAGGTCGGCGGCGAAGTCCACCTGATGCATCCGCACCAACGTCGGCTTGTCGGGATCGATCTTTCCGTGGACCAGGGCGACGTGTTCGGCGCCCTCAATCGTGTTCCTGTACAGCATCAGGCGGAACGGCCCGCCGTGCACGCTCTCGAACGGCTGGTCCATGATCCGCTCGACGAACCTCTCGGTACGGCGGCGATAGGCGATCAGGTCGGCGATGGTGCCGATCTTCAGCCCGTGCAGCTGGGCGAACGAGATCAGGTCCGGCATCCGGGCCATCTCGCCGTCGTCCTTGATGATCTCGCAGATGACGCCCGACGGATTCAGACCCGCCATCCGGCTGATATCCACGGCCGCCTCGGTATGGCCCGCGCGGACCAGAACGCCGCCGTCGCGCGCCACCAATGGGAAGATGTGGCCGGGCGAGACGATGTCATCCATGCCCTTGGACGCATCCGTCGCCACCTGAATGGTGCGCGAGCGGTCGGCGGCCGAAATACCGGTCGTCACGCCCTCCTTCGCTTCGATCGAGACGGTGAAGGCGGTCTTCATGCTCTCGCGGTTGTCGGCGGCCATGGGCGGAAGGCGCAGCTGCTGCGCCCGCTCGGCGGTCAGGGCCAGGCAGACCAGTCCCCTCGCCTGCCGGATCATGAAGTTGATCTGGTCCGGCGTCGCGAACTGGGCCGGAATGATGATGTCGCCCTCGTTCTCCCGGTCCTCGGCGTCCACCAGGATGTAGGGACGGCCGTTGCGGGCGTCCTCGAGGATGTCCTCGATCGGGCTGATGGGGCTGTCGAACATGTCGTGTGCGAGGGCGATGGTGTTGGTCATCAGGCCGTCTCCTGCCACCGCGCGAGGTAACGCGCCAGCATGTCGATCTCCAGATTGACCGGGTCGCCGACCTTCAACGCTCCCAACGTCGTCGCTTCCCAGGTGTGCGGGATGATGTTTAGTCCGAAGCGCTGCCCGTCCACGCTGTTCACCGTGAGGGACACCCCGTCCACGGTGATCGAGCCCTTGGCGGCGATGAAACGGTGCAGCGGCGCGGGCGCCTCGATCACGATCCGGTGCGACCCACCCTCCGGCGTTATCGACACGACCACGCCCAGCCCGTCGACGTGACCCGAGACGATATGGCCGCCCAGTTCGTCCCCGACCTTCGTCGCGCGCTCCAGATTGATCGGCGTACCGGCGGCCCAGCTTCCCAGCGTGGTCTTGCCCAGGGTCTCGCCCGATACCTCGACGACGAACCAGCGGTCGCCCTTCTCCACGACCGTCAGACAGACGCCCGCATGGCTGATTGATGCGCCCAGGTCGATGCCGGAGACATCCCAGGCCGTTTCGATCTCATAGCGACGGTCGCGCTCGGTCTGGGCAACCGAACGCACCCGGCCAATATCGGTGATGATGCCTGTGAACACGTCTCAGATCCGCTCGTAACGTTCCCACAGGTCGTCACCCATGGGCTCCGCCGCAAGTCTCCGATAGCGCGGCGCGTGCGCGAGCCGCGCCAGAGCGAGCGCCGCGACGCCCGGACGGCCGTCTCCGCCCAGC
>CAMLNY010000415.1 GCA_946481405.1 uncultured Brevundimonas sp.
CGCCCCGGTGAACAGCTGCGCGAACAGGATCGGCTTGTAGAAGAGGGCGTATCCGAAGCGCCCGCCCAGAATGATGCCGAGTGTGATCCACAGAATCAGGTCGTCGAGCTGCGGTCCTGTGATCGGCGGCTTGCCGGGCGCCCAGACCCGCTCTGTCTTCAGGATCCGCGCCGCATAGATCCAGCCCAGAACGATGCCGGCGACGTAGGCCAGGGCATACCACCGGATCGGCAGGGGCCCCAGATGGATCAGGACCGGATCGAACTCGGGAAAGGTCAAGCGAGGCTCCTGCGACGGTTCGAACCGGCTTTAGCAAGCGTCGCCGCCTCGCGCGAGAGTGACACGATTCAGCCCCGATTGCCCCCGATCGAAGGGGGTGACTGGAAAGGTTTCGTTCACCATATCAGGCAACCCTCCCTTAACGACGCCCGCCGCCGGGCCGGAGCCTTTCGATGCAGACGCGCAATCCCTTCCTCGACGAGTTCGCCAGGCTCTCGACCAGCGCCATGGGTTTGGCCCAGGCCGCGGGTGAAGAGGCGAAGACCGCCTTCCGCGCCCAGACCGACCGGATCGCCGCCGAGATGGATCTGGTCCGGCGCGACGAGTTCGACGCCCTGAAGGCCGAGGTCGCGGCCCTTCGCGCTGAGCTCGCCTTGCTCAAGACCGCTCCGACAGGCGCGAAGAAGCCTCAAAAGGGAACGTCCACAGACGGAACTCGTCTCCCGGACGCAGCCGGTTGAGCCGAATCCGCGAACACGCCTACCGTCACTCCAACGGCAGCCTGAGTCGCCGCCGCCACCCCCGCGAGATCGAGACCGCCTGATGGATACTGCCGGACAAGAGGTCGACGTCCCCTACGATCCGCTGGACGTGGTCGAGCATGTGCTGAACGCCGAGAACCTGCCGTTCGACCGAACCGACGACGGCGATCTGGCCTTCGCCCTGGCCGGCGACTGGAAGGATTACGAACTCTGGTTCGCCTGGCGTCCCGAAGGCGACTGCCTGCAACTTTGCTGCGCCCTCGACCTGCGCGCGACCAAGGCCCGTCGTCCGGCCGCCTATGAACTGGTCTCCATGGTCAACCAGCGCACCTGGATGGGCCATTTCGAGGTTTGGGCCGAGGACGGCGAGATCGTATTCCGCCACTCCCTGGCCCTGCCGCACGGCGAGCGCCCGACGCTGGCACAGGCCGCGTCCATGATCGACGCCGCCGTCGAAGCCGCCGACCGTTACTACCCGGCCTTCGACTTCATGATCCGTGGCAACAAGAAGCCCCAGGACGCGATCGACAGCTGCCTGTTCGAGACCGTCGGTACGGCCTGAGCCGCCGTCGATGGCGGTCGTCCTCCTCGGCCACGGCCGCCTCGGCTCCGCCATCGCGGAAGGCTGGCGGCTGACCGGTACCGTCGCCCAACCGACCATCCTGACGCGCGCGACGCCGCCGGTCTGTCCGGCGGACACCCAAGCTCTGGTCATCGCCGTCAAGCCCGCGGCCTGGCGCGAGGCCGTCGCTCCTTTGCTGGCGAGCCTGCCCAGCAGGGCGGTGGTCATTTCGGTCATGGCCGGGGTCCGCGCCGCAGACCTGTCCGCCGCCCTTCCGGGCCGTTCCGTCGCCCGCGTCATGCCCACGACGGCCGTCGCTCAGGCCCAAGGCGTCGCAGCCGTCTGGGCGGATGACGTCGCCGCTCGCACGGCCGACCACACCCTGTTCGACCCCATCGCCGACACGGTAGATCTCGATGCCGAACCTCTGCTGGACGCGGCCACAGCCGTCGCCGGTTCAGCCCCCGCCTTCTTCTACGCCCTCGCGCAGGCTCTCGCGGCTGCAGGCGTCGAGGCTGGCCTGACTCCGAACTCCGCCGAAAGACTGACGCGCGGAGCCCTGCGCTCGGCGGGCTCGGGCGCGGCGACGGATGCGACGCTCGACGATCTGATCGCGCGGATCGCCTCGCCCGGCGGAACCACCCGCGCGGGCCTTGATGTCTTGCAGGCAGCCGGTCTCGACGCCGCCGCGCGGGCAACCGTTGCCGCCGCCGTCAGCAGGGCGCGCGATCTGTCCGGACGGCCCTAGCGGCTGACCAGCCGACCAGAGACCAGATTGCCGGCCAGCCGCTCATAGGCGCGGTCGGCGTCCTGCCAGGTCGTGAAACCGTGCACATCGGCCAGCGACGGCGAATAGCGCGAGTAACGCACCGGCAGACGCTGGCCGTCGGCCGTGATGACCTCGCCCTCGATCGTCGCCCCGCCGATCGAGATGCTGTCCATGATCGACAGACCCGGCTTGTCGATCGCCTGCTGCCACGTCGGACGGTTGGGCTTCAGGTCGGTCAGGACCAGATTGATCTGGGCCCCTTCGAGAGCGCCGTCGCGGGCCAGCCGACGTTGAACGACCGTCTGCAGGCGGGCCAGCTGCTGATCCACATCGCGCTGACCCAGTTCCTCCACCTGTTCGGTCAGATCGCCGCCGACGGCGACAGTGACCTGCTGGGCGAAGGCGGGCGCCGCGAGGGTCGCGGCGACGGCGAGGGGGGCGAGGAAGGCGAGCGGGCGCATGGATGGTCTCCGGTTTTCC
>CAMLNY010000416.1 GCA_946481405.1 uncultured Brevundimonas sp.
CACCGCCTCCATCTCGCTCGAACCCGGCGGCCAGTTCGAACTGTCCGGCGCCCCGCTCCAGACCATCCACGACATCTGCTCGGAGACCGGCCAGCACCTGATGGAGGTCAAGATGGTCGCGGACGAGTTGAACCTCGGCTTCCTCGGCGCCGGCTTCGACCCGAAATGGCGGCGCGAGGACGTGCCGATCATGCCCAAGGGCCGCTACGACATCATGCGGGCCTACATGCCCAAGAAGGGCAATCTGGGCCTCGACATGATGCTGCGCACCTGCACCATCCAGGCCAATCTGGACTTCGATTCCGAGGCCGACATGGTCGCGAAATTCCGCACCAGCCTGGCGCTCCAGCCCATCGGCACGGCCCTGTTCGCCTGTAGTCCGTTCACGGAAGGTCGCCCGAACGGCTTCCTGTCCGCCCGCGCCAACGTCTGGACCGACACCGATCCCGACCGCACCGGCATGCTGGATTTCGTTTTCAAGGACGGCTTCGGCTTCGAGACCTATGCGAACTACGCGCTGAACACCCCGATGTATTTCGCCAAGCGCGGCGAGAAATATGTCGATGCCTCGGGCCAGTCGTTCCGCGATTTCCTCGACGGCAAACTACCCGCCCTGCCCGGCGAGCGGCCGACGCTGAAGGACTGGGGCGACCACCTGACCACCCTGTTCCCCGAGGTCCGCCTCAAACAGTATCTGGAGATGCGCGGCTCGGACGGCGGCCCGTGGAGTCGCATCTGCGCCCTGCCCGCGCTCTGGACCGGCATCTTCTACGACGCCCCTTCGCTGGCCGCCGCCTGGGACCTCTGCAAGGACTGGGATATCGAGGACCATGAGCGGCTGCGTCGCGACGTGACCCGTCTGGGCCTCCGCGCCGAGGTCGCCGGCCGCTCGGTCCGCGACATCGCCGTCGACATGGTCTCCATCGCCAAACAGGGTCTGAAGAACCGCGCCCGCTTCTCCGGCGGCATGGTCGACGAGCGCGGCTATCTGGCGGAACTCGAGGATATCGCGGACAGCGGCGTCACGCCCGCCGAACGCCTGCTCGACCTCTACCACGGAGAGTGGAAGGGCGACGTCGACCGGATCTACCGCGACTTCGCCTACTAGACCGGCGCAACCACGGCAGCGCGCGGCCCCAGCACCCGGGTGGCCAGTTCGGTGTCCATGTATTCCGCGATCTCGACGATCCGGCCCGCCTCGAACCGGATCACGAAGACATAGCGGTTGTCGTAGCGCAGACCGTCCACAGTTTCGTTGTCGCCGTGGAACTGGACCGCGGCCCAGTCGCCGTCGACGATGATCCGGTCGGGAATGCTGCGCGGCGACCCGATCCGGGCCCGCAGCGGGCGGATCAACTGATCGCGGATCGCCGCCTTGCCCCGGAACGGCCCGGACCAGTCGTTGCCGCCCGGGCCGGTCCAGACTGCGTCTTCCGCCAGCGCCTCCCAGAACAGGGTCCCGTCGCGTTCGGCCAGACCGGCGAAGATGGCCGTCAGGGTCGCGCGATTGGCCACGGTGCTCACGGACGGACCGCCGTGTTGCACTGGGCGATCTCGGCCTCGGTCAGGGCCAGGCCGTCCCGCGCATAGGCCGAGACGGCGCCCAGCCTACCGACGAACCGGCGACATTCGCGCATCAGGGGCTGGGTCGTGCCGCCGCCGCGCCCGACGCAGGCGCCGGTCGTCTCGCAGGCCCAGCGACGGCTGTCGAGGGTCAGGGTGATGGCCTGTGGTGTGACCAGGGTGGCGCGGGCGCCGGCGGTCGGGGCGGGCTGGGTCGCCGTCAGGGCGGCGACGATCAGGGTGGTGAGAAGCATGGCTCTTCCTCCAGAAGGCTTCCAAATCCGACCGGTCCGTGCAAAAGTGACCGGTCGGTCACCGCTAAGTGCACGATCGGTTACTTTTGGTCAAGAGGTGTTTTGTGAGCAAGGGCGAGGACACCCGGGCGCGAGTTCTCGACGAGGCGATGAACCAGGTCAGCGTGCGCGGTCTGGCGGGCGTCAGCCTGAACGACCTCGCCACGGCCCTGAACCTGTCCAAGAGCGGGGTGCTGAAGCATTTCCAGTCGATGGAGGCGCTGCAGGATGCGCTGGTCGATCTGATGATGGCCCGCTTCGCCGACGCCATCTGGGCGCCCGCAGAGGCGCTAACGCCCGGCCGCGAACGGCTCGACGAAATCTTCCAGCGCGACCTGGCCTGGACCGACGGCGAGTCGGTGCGGGGCGGCTGCCCCCTGACGGCCACGGCGATCGAACTGGACGACCAGCCGGGGCCGCTGCGCGACAAGCTGAAGGCGGGTCAGATCCGCTGGGCGAAGACGCTCCAGCGCGAGTTCCAGGCCCTGCGTCCCGGCATCGACGAGGAGACGGCCCGCACCATGGCCTTCCAGCTGAAGGGCATCATCCTGGCCTACAGCCACTCCAAGCGGATGCTGGACGACGAGACCGCCCGCGCGCAGGCCAACGCGGCGTATCGCGCCCTCGTAAATGCGGCCTGAAATGCAAGACGCCCGCCGGTGTCCGGCGGGCGTCAGGCGCTTCCTTTTCCCTTACGGGATCTAATTCTTG
>CAMLNY010000417.1 GCA_946481405.1 uncultured Brevundimonas sp.
CCTGCCCCAGGACGAGATCCTGTCGCAGGTCCTGTTCGGGCGGTCGGCGTCCCAGCTGTCGCCGTTCGAGGCGGCCCAGCTGGCGGCCGGGGTGGCGTCACTGGCGGGCGGCGGCGGCTTCGATGTGATCGGGAACCTGCGCGAACTGGCGGGTCTGGACCGGCTGTCCTTCGGCGGGGAGGCCTCGGCCCTGACGGTGGCGGGCGGGCGTTACATCACCGAGGGCGACGCCACCCTGTCGATCCGGTGGCGGCGCCAGTCCCGCGTGCCCGGAACGGGCGCACAGGACCGACGGCCGAACCGTAACTCAGACGCTGATTAACGCGCCTGCTCCATCTGGATGCGGTCGCGCTGCTTGATGCCGCGCAGGCCGGCGATGTGCAGCACGAACTGGACGATCATGATCACGACCGACAGGGCGATCTGCCACATCGGGGTGGCGGGCACGTTCGGCATGGAGGCGGCCATCATGGGCGCCGCCAGGGTCGAGACGATGCCGAAGGCGATCAGGACCATGAACAGGATGGCGATGAACTTGCCCGGGTTGCGCCACTGGATGAGGCCGAGGATCAGCTGGATCGCCACCATGCCGACCGCCATCCAGAGACCGGCCTGAAGCGAGGCGTTGGCCATGGCGGCCGAACCGCCGCCTTCGGAGGCGGCGGAGACCGCGTCGGCCATGATCTGCGGATTGGCGAAGGTCCAGGCCACGCTGATCGCCCCGACGACCACGCCGATGAAGATCGAGATCGCGCTGGCCCTTGCCGCACGGTCGGCCTCGGCCTCGGTCGTGATCGGGCTCGAGGGGTTCATCGCTTTCAGCCAGCTCATTGTCGTCTCCTCCAAAATGACAAGTGAGTTTTACATGGCGAGCATCGCCGTGCAACGGGATTTGGACAAGGGTCGTCGGCGTTGCGCCTTCCGCCAGCCCGATATGCCTGACGGGTGTCGGCGTATTCTTTCGTCATTCCGGGCGAAGGCGGGCAGCGCCGCCGATCCGGAATGACGAAGGGAAGGCGTTCCTCACACCAATTGTGAACGCTCTCACAAATTGCTTGCCCGCGGGCGTACGGTGGCGTTCGATGCCGCAAAATGGCTCGAAACGGGCTGGTCCGGGGAGGACATCCGATGACGCCTGCTGAACTCAGCGTGGTCTTTTTCCTGCAGATGGCGGTCATCATCGCCGCCTGTCGTCTGGTCGGTTTCGCCGCCAGGAAATGGTTCGGCCAGCCGCAGGTGGTGGGCGAGATGATCGCCGGGGTGATCCTGGGGCCGTCGCTGTTCGGCCTGCTCGCGCCCGATCTGCAGGCCGCCCTCTTCCCGGCCGAGTCCAAGGCCATCCTGTTCGTCGGGGCCCAGTTCGGCGTGGGCCTTTATATGTTTCTGGTCGGGCTGGGCTTCCGCACGGAACATTTCCGCCAGAACGTCGGCAGCGCCTTTTCGGTGTCCTTCGCCGGCATGGCCGCGCCCTTCCTCGTGGCGGTCGCGCTGGGGCCGTGGCTGCTCAGCCAGGGGCTGTTCGGCGCGGGCATCAACGCGACCCAGGCCATCCTTTTCACCGGCGCCTGTATCGCCATCACCGCCTTCCCCATGCTGGCGCGAATCATCCATGAGCGCGGGCTTAGCGGGACGGCGCTGGGGTCGTTGTCGCTCTCGGCCGGGGCCATCGACGATGCGGCGGCCTGGTGCGTGCTGGCCGTGGTTCTGGCCACCTTCGGCGACGGCGCGCCCGTGGCGATCAAGGCCATCGCCGGCGGAACGGCCTTCGCAATCTTCATGCTGACGGTGGCGCCGAAGCTGCTGGCGCCGCTGGGCCGCGCGGTCGAGCGCGAGGGCAAGCTGACCGCCTCCACGCTCGGCATCGTGCTGATCCTGTTCATGCTCAGCGCCTTCGTCATGGACTGGGTCGGCATCCATGCGGTGTTCGGCGGCTTCATCCTGGGCTGCGTCATGCCGCGCGGGCTGCTGACGACGGAGATCCGCAAACAGCTGGAACCGTTCGCCATCGTCGTCCTGCTGCCGATGTTCTTCACCTTCTCGGGCCTGCACACCCAGCTGACCCTCGTGAACAGCATGGGTCTGGTCGGGGTGACCGTGGCCATCCTGATCGCCTCCATCGCGGCCAAGGGCGTGGCGTGCTGGGGCGCGGCGCGTCTGACGGGTCAGGACAACGCCACCGCCATGGGCATCGGCGCCCTTATGAACTCCCGCGGCTTGATGGAGCTGATCATTATCAACATCGGTCTGCAGCGCGGGATCATCGGATCGGCCCTGTTCTCCATGCTGGTGCTGATGGCGATCATCACCACCCTGATGGCCTCGCCGCTCTTCGAGCTGGTCTATGGCAAGAAGGCGCGCGAGCGGGGCGAGCTGGGCGCGCTCAACGAGGACGAGGAGGCTCCGCTCCCGGCCCCGCAGGGAGCCGCCATCTGACCGACGGCGTCTTTCCCTAGGCGGCCTGCGTCGATCGACGGACGACGAAGTCGAAGGGGATGACCACGTCCGACGGCAGGTCCGCGTCTCCCGCCTTGGCACGGATCAGGAGGCGCGCCGCCTCGGCCGTCAT
>CAMLNY010000418.1 GCA_946481405.1 uncultured Brevundimonas sp.
GGCCCTCGCCGCTGCCGACGCCGGCGTTCGAGCAGTAGACGTCGATCGGACCGTGGGTCGCGGTGATCTGGTCGATCGCGGCCGAGCCCGTGACCGCGGCCTTCGGCCGGGTGCGTGCGGCATGAAGTGGGGCTGGCTGCTCGGCGCGGTGGTGGCGGTGAAGTCCGCCCTCTTGCCCACTTCAATGGTGCCCAGCTCGCCCTCGCGGAACGAGGCGAAGGCCGGCCAGAGGGTGAACATCTTCAGCGCTGTGGCGCGGTCGACGGCCTCATTTGGACGCCAGTCGGGACCCTGGAAGCCTTCCAGATCGCGGCGGGCGACGGCGGCGTAGAATTCGATCAGGGGATCGCCGCGCTCGACCGGGGCGTCCGAGCCGCCGACGACCACGATGCCGAGATCGACGAGGCTGCGCCAGGCGTAGGCGCCGTCGAGGCGGGCGTCGCCGAGGCGGGCGGGAGCGAAGTGGAAGTCGCCGATGGCGTGACTGGGCTGCATGGAGGCGATGACCCCCATGCCTGCGAACATCATCTCGTCGCGGGGGCGCAGGATCTGGGCGTGCTCGATGCGCCAGCGCGGGTCGGCGATGGCCCGTTCCTCCGGCTGAACCTCCGACATCGCGTCGAGATACCAGCTCAGCACCTCGGTGTTTCCCCGGTCGCCGATGGCGTGGGTGGCGACCTGGATGCCGGCGCGCAGGGCGTTCTCGTAGAGGGGGACCATCTCCTCGCGTGTAGTCTGCATCAAGCCCGAGGTGTGTGGGGCGTCGGAATAGGGGGCGTGCAGGGCGGCGCCGCGCGAGCCGAGGGCGCCGTCGACGTAGTATTTGATGGCGCGGGTGATGATCCGGCCGTCGGCGACGCTGCGCGGGCCCGAGGCGATCAGGGCCGCGCCGCCGTCGGGCGTGACCGAGTTGTAGATGCGCAGCGGCGCCTCGCCGGCCTCGGCCATCTGTTCCAGCAGGGGTATGTCGGACCAGGGGGCGCTCATGAAATGGACGCCGGTCCAGCCGTACTCGGCCTCCACGCGGAAGCCGGCGCGATAGGCGTTCCGCTTCGCCTCGGGATCGGCCTGGGGCATGAGGGGCGCGAGCAGGGCCGTGGCGGCGTCGACGATGAAGCCGGTGGGCCGGCCGTCGGGCCCCTTGGCGATCTCGCCGCCCGAGGGGGCGACCGTCGAGGCGGTGATGCCGGCGGCGGCGAGGGCGGCCGAGGAGGCGGTGACGGCGTGGCCGTCGGCGCGTTCCAGAAGGACGATCCGTCCGGGTGCGGCGGCGTCGAGGTCGGCGGCGGTCAGGAAGCGGGCGCCGCTCGCGCTCTCGGGCCACCGGGTCTCGATCCAGCCCCGGCCGATGATCGGGCCCTCGGGGTGGTCCTGCGCCCACGCCGTCAGCCGTGCCATGGCGTCCACGACGGAGGTCGAACCCTCGAGGTTCAGCGTCAGCTCGCGCCAGCCGATGCCGTCGAGGTGGGCGTGACCGTCGGTGAAGCCGGGGAACAGGGTGGCGTCGTCGAGATCAACGACCTCCAGCCCCTCGGTCGAGGGGGCGCCGGCGGCCGGGCCGACGTAGGCGATCCGACCGTCGCGGGCGATGACGACCTCGGCCGGAGCCGCGCCGTCGACCCCGGTGTGGATCGTCCCGCCCCGGATCAACAGGTTCTGGGCTTGGGCGGGAAGAGCGAGGGCCGCCACGGCGGCAGCGATCAGAAGGGCTCGAAGCATGGGGTCACCGGACGGGCGCAAAACGGACGGCGGAGTTGCAGCCATGGCGCGGGCCGGGTCAAGGCGGTGGAAAAAAGCGGACTCAAAAACACCGTCCAACCCGTTCAACCCGTCCAACCCGTCCAAGTCACGACGCCCATGGAGACGCCTTGATGCTGCTCGGGCCAAAGGTCTTGGCGCAAGTATCTCACGGATTGGAACGGCGCTTGAAATAAAATCTGTGCTCAGGCGAAGACCCGCAAATCATGAGGAAACTTCCTGCGCGTGTTGATGGATATCGCGCCGGGCCCTGTCGATCCCCATATCCGCGACATGAAACTGTTCACCATCGGATAGGAGGCGCGACCCAGCCGGACGTGATTGGCCGGCTGAAGGCGGCCGGTGTCGAGACCTTGGTCGACGTGCGGGCCGTGGCGGCGTCGCGGCGGGCGGGCTTTTCCAAGACCGTGCTCGGCGAGAGCCTGAAGGCCGAGGGGATCGACTATCTGCACCTGCGCGCGCCCGGCACCCCCAAGGCCGGGCGGGACGCGGCGCGAAAGGGCTACATCCGCGAGATGCGGACGATCTTCGCCGACCATCTGGCCGAGCCGGCGTCGCAGCTGCAACTGGCGCAGCTGAAGGCGCTGGCCGGCGAGAAGCGCGTGGCCCTGCTATGCTTCGAGGCGGACCACGCCGGTTGTCACCGCGCCGTCCTGGCCGAGCGACTGTCGGCCGAGGACGGGTTCGAGGTGGTGAACCTCTAGGCGACCTGGCTGCGCAGCCCAAGCAGGCGGTCCACGACCGGCAACAGGGTCTCCGCCCGCAGCGGCTTCTTCGATCTCGGCATGAACTCGATCACCGCCCT
>CAMLNY010000419.1 GCA_946481405.1 uncultured Brevundimonas sp.
CTGGCCACGAACGGAATGCGCCAGCCCCAGCTCAGGAAGTCCTCCTCAGCCATGAAGCTGGTCAGCAGGATGAACGAGCCAGTCGACAGGATGAAGCCGATCGGCGCGCCCAGCTGCGGGAACATGCCGAACCAGGCCTTCCGTCCCGGCGGCGCGTTCTCGGTCGCCAGCAGCACCGCCCCGCCCCACTCGCCGCCGAGGCCGAAACCCTGACCGAACCGGCAGAGCGCAAGCAGCAGGGGCGCGATCACCCCGGCCTGCGCGTGGGTCGGCAACAGGCCGATCGCGATGGTCGACAACCCCATGGTCATCAGGGCCGCCACCAGCGTGGCCTTGCGCCCGATCCGGTCGCCGAAGTGACCGAACACGACCGCGCCCACCGGCCTTGCGAAGAAGGCGATGGCGAAGGTCACGAACGAGCTCAGCTGCGCCGCCGCCGGGTCGGTCCCCGGAAAGAACAGGGCCGGAAACACCAGCACCGCCGCTGTGGCGTAGATGTAGAAGTCGAAGAACTCGATGGTCGTGCCGATCAGGCTGGCGAACAGCACCCGTCGCGTCGAGGCCGAGCTGGGCGCGATCAGCAGATGGGCTTCGGTCAACGGCGTTCCCCCGGTCGTTCCGCCATCGATGCGGCCGCGACCGCCCTCCGGTCAAGCGTCCGTCAGGTCCCGCGCGGCTTGGCCCGGCTGGTCGCCTCCGCCTCGGCTGGGTTCTCGGGCCACGGATGCCGTGGGTAGCGCCCCCGCATTTCGGACCGCACATCCTTCCACGACCCGCGCCAGAAGCCCGGCAGGTCCTTGGTCATCTGGATCGGCCGCCGCGCCGGGGACAGCAGGGCCAGGGTCAGGGGTACCCGTCCGCCCCCGACCATCGGATGGGTGGTCACCCCGAACAATTCCTGCACCCGGATATCCACGCGCGGCCCGCCCTCGGCGCCGTAGTCGATGCTCGCCGACCCCAGGGCCGTCGTCAGCCGCGCGGGCGCCAGCGCGTCCATCGCCCGCCGACGATCCCACTGGATCAGCGCCTCCAGCCCCTGCGCCAGCGCCTCGTCCCGGATCTGCGACAGCCCCTGCACCCCGTCCAGCAGCGGCCACAGCCACTCTTCGCGCCGATCCATCAGCGCCGCATCGGAGACTTCCGGCCAGTCAGCATCGAGCCCGTGCAGGAAGGCCATCCGCGCCCTCAGCGCCCCCGCCCGCTCGCCCCAGTTCAGCGCCGCGATCCCGCGCGCCTCGACCTCATCCCGCAGCGCCTTCGTGATCGTCGCCTGGTCCGGCGCGCCAATGATCCTCTCATCCACGGCGATGGCCCCGATCCGCCGGACGCGCTTCATCGCCATCCGCCCGGACGGCTCCTTCACCAGCCGGTCCTCGACCGTCAGCCGCGCCTCCAGCCCCGCAGGGTCGAGCGGCGCCGCCAGCCGGATGCGGTCCTTCGCGTCCCCGCCGCCCAGATCCGCCACCGCCAGCCAAGGCTCCCGCGCCAGCGCGTCCGTCGGCTCCAGAAACGCCCCGCGCCCCGACGCCAGCAGCACCTCGCCGGCCTTGCCCCGCGCCTTCGCCACCCGCTCCGGAAAAGCCTCTGCCAGCAGGGCGCCCACATCCGCGCCTTCGCCCTTGCCGTCGCCGCCCGCCGACTTCGCCCAGCGCTCGACCAGCTTCCTCGCATCCTGGGCCCGCTGCGACCGGTCGCGTTCGAACCCCTTCAGCCGCTCGCGCAGGTCGATGTCGTTCCCACCCAGCCCCGGCTCGCTCAGCACCGCCGCGATCCGGGCGCCCAGCATCGCATCCCCTGCCTCCGCCGCCGCCACGACCAGATGCGCCAGACGCGGCGCCAGCGGCATACGCGTCAGCCGCCGCCCGTGCTCTGAAAGTCCGCCGCCCGCATCCAGCGCCCCCAGCCGCCCCAGAACCGCACGCGCCTCGGCCAGCGCCCCCGCCGGCGGCGCATCGAGCAAGGCCAGCCCCTCGGTCGTCTTCGCCCCCCACCGCGCCAGATCCAGCGCCAGACCGGTCAGGTCGGCCTCCAGAATCTCCGGTCGCTGATGCGGAACCAGTCCCCGCGTCGTCTCTTCCTCCCACAGCCGCCCGGCTCGTCCCCGCCTCTGCTCGGCCGAGGACTTGCTGACCTTGACCGTCGCCAGTCGCGTAAGCCCGCTGGAGGGCTCGAACCGGGGCACGCGCGACAGACCACTGTCAATCACGACCCGCACACCCTCAATGGTGAGACTGGTCTCCGCCACCGAGGTGGCCAGCACGACCTTCCTACGCCCCGCCGGTGCCGGTTCGATCGCCCGATCCTGCATCTCTTTGTCGAGCGCGCCGTACAGGGCGACCACGTCCACAGATGGGTCTCGCAGCCGCTCGTTGATCCGCTGGGCCGTCCGGTGGATCTCCCCCTGCCCCGGCAGGAAGACCAGCACCGATCCCGTCTGCTCGCCCAGCGCCGTCAGCACGGCCCGCGCGGCCGCATCCTCGATCCGCTCGACAGGATTGCGACCGGGGTAGAGCGTCTCCACCGGAAACGCCCGTCCCCCGGCTTCCACGACAGGCGCGCC
>CAMLNY010000420.1 GCA_946481405.1 uncultured Brevundimonas sp.
GTCAAAGGCTACGATGCGGCTTCGATCGCCGAGATCGAACTCGTGCGCTCGGTCGATCCCGACGCGCGCATCGCCTTCATGCATCCAGTGAAGAGCCGTTCGGCCATCACCAAGGCCTATTTCGACCACGGGGTCCGCACCTTCTCGCTCGACTGCGAGGACGAGCTGCAGAAGATCCTCGACGCCACCTGCGGCGCGACGGACCTTAACCTGCTGGTTCGCATGGCCGTCTCGGCCGACGGCGCGGCCTATTCCCTGTCGGGGAAGTTCGGCGTCTCGCCGGACCAAGCCCCGTCGCTTCTCCTGTCGGTTCGCCGCGCGGTGAAGGACGGGCTGATGGGCGTCTGCTTCCACGTCGGTTCGCAATGCATGCGCCCGACCGCCTATCAGGCCGCCATGGCCCAGGTCGGTCGCGCCCTGTCGCGCGCGGGCGTTATCGTGGACATCGTCGATGTCGGCGGCGGCTTCCCCTCGGTTTATCCGGGCATGGTCCCGCCGGACATGAGCGAATACGCCGACGCCATCCATCGCGGCTTCAACGAGATGCCCGTGTCGGAAACGACCGAGCTGTGGTGCGAGCCCGGCCGGGCCCTGGTCGCCGAATCGACCTCGCTGCTGACCCGCGTGGAACTGCGCAAGGGCGAGGCGCTGTACCTCAACGACGGCAGCTACGGCTCGCTGTTCGATGCGACCCACTCCCGCTGGCCCTTCCCGACCAAGCTGGTCCGGGACGGTGACAGCGCGACCGAACTGAAGGCGTTCCAGTTCTACGGACCGACCTGCGATTCGATCGACCACATGCCGGGTCCGTTCTGGCTGCCGGCCGACATCAAGGAAGGCGACTTCATCGAGATCGGCATGCTTGGCGCCTACGGCGTCGCCATGTCGACGGGCTTCAACGGCTATGGCGAGCATGAGATCGCCATGGTCGAGGACGCCCCGATGGCCTCCCTCTACGGCCTGGCGCCGCGTTCCATCCCGACCGTGCGCACCACGGCGGAAGAGCAGGCCCGCAAGGTCGTTCGCCTGTCGCGCCCCAAGGGCAAGGCGGGTCAGCGGAAGAAGCAACGGCGCTAAACCGTCGTCTTTGCGTTGTAACCAACAGCGGCCCGTCGCTCCGTCCGGGCCGCTGTTTCTTTTGACGACGGGCGCTCAAACCAAAGGGAAACCCTTGCAATGAACGCTCCCGTTCAGTCCAACCAGAAGGCCCAGCTGCTCCAGAACACGGTGGAGCACGTCGACATCACTTCGTTCGACGCCCGTCCGATCATCGATTCGATGCGCAAGATGTCGTTCTCGTCGCGCGACACTGCCCGCGCCGCCGACATCTTCAACATGGCGCTGGAGGACAAGGACTGCTCGCCGTGGCTGATCCTGGCCGGTTCGACCTCGGCCGGCGGCTGCATGCACGTGTACCGGGACATGGTGAAGTTCGGCATGGTCGACGCCGTGGTCGCCACCGGCGCCTCGATCGTCGACATGGATTTCTTCGAGGCCCTCGGCTTCAAGCACTACCAGGCCGCCGGCGAAGTGGACGACAACGTCCTGCGCGACAACTACATCGACCGCATCTATGACACCTACATCGACGAGGAAGAGCTTCAGGCCTGCGATCACACCATCCTGGAGATCTGCAACCGTCTGGAGCCGCGCGGCTATTCCTCGCGCGAGTTCATCTGGGAGATGGGCAAGTGGCTGTCCGAGGGCAACGCCCGGAAGCCCGGCAGCCTGATCCAGACCGCCTATGAAGAGGGCGTGCCGATCTTCTGCCCGGCCTTCGTCGACTCCTCGGCCGGTTTCGGTCTGGTCAAGCACCAGAAGGAGCGGATCGCCGAAGGCAAGCCGTACCTGATGATCGACGCGGTCGCGGACTTCCGCGAACTGACCGACATCAAGATCGCCGCGGGCGTCACCGGCTTGTTCATGGTCGGCGGCGGCGTGCCCAAGAATTTCGCCCAGGACACGGTCGTTTGCGCGGAAATCCTTGGCATCGAGGCCGAGATGCACCGCTATGCGGTCCAGATCACGGTCGCCGACGTCCGCGACGGCGCCTGCTCGTCCTCGACGCTGAAAGAGGCGGCGTCCTGGGGCAAGGTCCAGACCACGCACGAGCAGATGGTCTTCGCCGAGGCCACCACGGTCGTGCCGCTGATCGGCTCGGACGCCTATCACCGCGGCGCCTGGAAGAACCGCGACAAGCGCCGCTGGGCGAAGCTGTTCGGCAAGTAACGCACGCTTAAGCAGCGAGGCTCAGCGAGCCGAGCGTTGGCGCACACGATGAAGGGGCCGCGAGCGATCGCGGCCCCTTCTTTCTTGCCTGAAGACCTACTGTCCGCTGACGTCGCGGACCGCCTTCATCAAGGCCTCGACCACCCGCGCTGTTTCCGGCTCGGACCAGTCGCCGGGCTTCATCACGATGGCCTGACGCAGGGTGTGCATCGCCTCGCGCACGACCTCGGGCGCCTGTTCGCCGGAGACCATCCGCGCCGCCAGCCGCATCCGTTGCATGACGCCGTCGACGGCCGTCCGGTTCTCGTCCAGCCAGGCCCTGCCGGCCT
>CAMLNY010000421.1 GCA_946481405.1 uncultured Brevundimonas sp.
CTTGTAGGCGCCTGCGCCGCAGAAGAAGGGCGCCGAACCCGCCGACACATTGCGCGCCGCCATCTTGGACAGGGCCCGATCGACCTCCAGCTCGCCCATGAAGCCGGGCAGATCGACCGTCCCGTCGCGCCGCGCCGCGCGGGGCACGTCCACAAACAGATCGTCGATGGAGTTGACGCCGATGGCGGCGAGCATCGCCGTCCGGTCGTCGGGGGTCAGGGGGAGGTAGCGCATGATGTGTTCCTGAGCCGAGGGAGCGGCCCGCTGGAGCATCTGATTAAAAGTCAGATGCTCTTCGATTTAGAGCGAGGCGACGTAGGCGTCGTAGGCGGCCTGATCCATCAGGCCGTCGATCGCCGAGGCGTCCGACACCTTGATCTTGGCGAACCATCCCGCGCCTTCCGGATCGGCGTTGACGGTTTCCGGGGCGCCGGCCAGGGCGTCATTGCCCTCGATCACCTCGCCCGAGACGGGGGCGTAGACGTCCGAGGCCGCCTTGACGCTCTCGACGACGGCGAAGCTGTCGCCCTTGGAGACGGTCTTGCCGGCTTCCGGGGTCTCGACGAACACCACGTCGCCCAGCTGGTCGGCGGCGTGCTTCGAAATGCCGACGGTGGCGACGTCGCCGTCCAGGCGAACCCACTCGTGATCCTTGGTGAAGTGCATGGTCAGGTCCTCTTAGGCCTTGGGTTTGCGGTAATAGCGTTGGGCGACGAAGGGCATGTCGATCACCTCGGCGGCGGCGGCCTTGCCGCGCACGATGACCTTCAGTTCCGTGCCGAGAGCCGCGTGCGACGGCGGCACATAGCCCATGGCGATGTTGCGACCCAGCGTCGGCGACGGCCCGCCGGAGGTCACCTTGCCGATGACGGTCCCGTCCGGACCGGCGATCTCCGCGCCCTCACGCGCCGGCGCGCCTTCCTTGACCGCCAGACCGACGCGCACCCGGCTGGGCCCGTCCACCAGTTCCTTCAGGATCCGTTCGGCGCCGTTGAAGTCGGCGGCTTCCTTCCTCGACTTCGACAGGGCGAAGGTCAGCGCACCCTCGACCGGCGAGGTCGTCGGATCGATGTCATGGCCGTGCAGCGGCAGACCGGCCTCCAGACGCAGCGAATCCCGCGCGCCCAGACCGATCGGCTTCACCCGTGCGTCTTCCAGCAGCAGGTTCCACACCCGCTCGGCGTCGGCCGCGGGCACCGAAATCTCGTAGCCGTCCTCGCCCGTATAGCCCGAGCGCGAGACGTAGCAGTCGACCCCGAACAGCATCAGGCGGGCACAGTCCATGAAGCCGAACTCGGCCAGCACAGGCTCATGCGCCATCATGACCTCGGCCGCTTCCGGCCCCTGAATGGCGATCAGGGCGCGGTCGTCCAGCACGGTCAGTTTCGCATCGCCCGAGAGGTGCTCGGACCAGAAGGCGAAGTCCTCGTCCTTGTTGCCGGCGTTGACGACGACGAACAGGCCGTCGTGGTCGGGCTTGCCCGCCATCAGGTCGTCGATGATGCCGCCGTCCGTATTCAGCAGCAGCGAGTACTTCTGCTTGCCGGCCTTCAGCACGTGATAGTCGCCGGGCACGAAGCGCTGGAACTGGTCGATGGCGTCGGCGCCGGTGATCTTGCACTGGCCCATGTGAGACACGTCAAACAGGCCGGCGTGTTCCCGCGTCCAGCGGTGCTCGGCCAGAACGCCCTCGTATTGGACCGGCATATCATAGCCGCCGAACCCAACCATGCGGGCTCCCAGCGCGCGGTGCGCGGCGTTCAGGGGCGTCGTCTTCAGCGTTTCGTCGGTCATGCGGTCCAGACTTTCAGGGTCGCGTGTTGAAGCGGAAAGCTCCGCCGTCCTCGCGCCCCCGCTGTCCTGAAGCCTGAGAGATTCCGACGCCCGAACATCCCTGTAGGAATGGGGGCGCCATTGCTCCGTCGGCGCGCTCGTGTGAGCGACTTTCCAGCGTCCGAGTGTTCTCGCGGTCCTTTTGCCTGAGCGTTTCCGGGGCGGTTGCGCCTTCGGCTCCGGGTCGGTTTTTGGGCCGCCCGATCTCTCCCGCGAGAGCGCGGTCCAAAGGCCCCGACTCCCGGCGCAAGTCAAGCTCTGGCTTACGGAACGGCCCCTCGACGCTGGGGTTACCGGTGCAGCCCGGCCAGTCGAATCTCCGCGCCGGGATCAGTCAGGGAGTAACAACGATGCAGAACCGAAACGACCGCAATCGTGGCTATGACGACAACCGATCCAGCGGCTGGCGCGAAGACGATGTTACGTGGGACTCGCGCGATCGCAGCCGCGACGAGAGCCGCAGCTGGTCGGGCGGCGCCGAACGCGACTTCCGCCACACCGAAGGCTATGGCCAGTCCTCTCGCGAGGGCCGTGGCGACTACGGTCGTGCGCCGACCTCCTACGACCAGTATGGCGCGTCGTCCAATGACACATCGCGCGGCTACGGCGGCGAGTCCGGGTGGAACCGCGACGGCGGTTACAGCCAATCGCCGCGCTCCGGCGAGTTTGGTCAGGACTACGGTTACAACCGCGCCTACGGCCAGGGTTCGAACCAGGGCTATGA
>CAMLNY010000422.1 GCA_946481405.1 uncultured Brevundimonas sp.
CTACGACGCCGAGGCCGGAACCGGCTTCAAGCCGGACTTCCAGATCACTGTGCCTGCGTCAGACTCCAAGGGCGGCCAGCGCACCATCGCCTATTCCTTCCTCAAGACCGCCAACCCGAACGAGTGGCTGGCCGAGGTGCACGTGATCCCGGCGACCGACATCGAGAACGGTTCCTCGCCGGCCAACGGCATCCTGAAGTCTGGCCTCGTGCTGTTCACCCAAGACGGCCGTCTGGACGTCGCCGGCATGCAGGCTCGCGAGTTGGCGACTCCCGGTTCGATGCTCTTCGCCGACCCGGCCAACGCCACCGTCACTCTCGGCGCATCCGACCCGGCCACGGTCGGCACGGCCGCGGCCCCGCAATGGCGCGACTCGCTCGGCATCGACGACCAGACCATCTCGTTCGACCTGTCGGCCTCGGCCGGCGGCCTGACCCAGTACGACTCCGATTCCATCGTCCAGGCCGTCACCACCAACGGCACCGCCTTCGGCAACCTGTCGAACATCGAGATCGACGACGAAGGCTTCGTCACCGCCATCTTCGACAACGGCGTCACCCGCCGGGTGGCGCAGGTCGCGATCGCCACCTTTGTCAGTCCCGATAGCCTCTCGACCGCCAACGCCAACGCCTATCGCGTCAGCCAGGGCTCCGGCACCTACAACCTTAAGGCGCCCGGCAGCGGCGGGGCCGGCCTGATCGGCGCTTCCCAGCTGGAAGCCTCCACGGTCGACCTGTCCCAGGAGTTCACCGGCCTGATCACCACCCAGCGGGCCTACTCGGCCTCGTCCAAGATCATCACCACCGCCGATGAGATGTTGGCCGAGCTGATCAGCATCAAACGCTGATCTTCAGGTAACGGGGCGTTCAACTGAATGAATAACCACTCAACAACCCGCCGAAACGGCGTTCGTGGACAGAGCGGATTTTATCCATTCGTACACCACGACGCTAAACCCGGCTTTAGCGGCGCCTCGCTACATTCACGATCAATTGGTGGTGGTGAATGAGGCAAAAGCCCATGTTGCAAGAGCGTCGCGTGAACAAGCAAGGCGAACAGTATGTCGTCGGTCCGACGGGCACGCCCCTGACGATGCGTGACCTGCCGCCCGAAAACACCGACCGTTGGGTCATCCGTCGCAAGGCGGAGGTGGTCGCGGCCGTCCGCGGCGGCCTCCTGAGCCTGGACGACGCCCTCCTTCGCTATCGTCTGACGGCCGAGGAGTTCCTGGCCTGGCAGAAGGCGATCGACAAATGGGGCATGCAGGGTCTGCGCACGACCCGCATCCAGAACTACCGCTCGTAAGGGTCCCTCCCCCCGGACGCGCGTTCGACGGCCGCTCCCGCAAAGGGTGCGGCCGTTGTCGTTTCCGGCCCCGGCCTCGAAATCGTCCCGCCCCCGCTCTATATGCGCGCCATGACCGTCGTTGAGCCCGTCTGCGCGATCCCCGACATCGCCCCCCTGTCGTCTCCGGCCGAGTTGGATGCGGCGGTGGAGAGCGCGCGTCTGGCCGTCGGCCTGCCGGTCGGCTCGCGCGTCGTCGCGGCCATGTCGGGCGGGGTGGACTCCACCGTCGTCGCCGCCCTGCTGCACAAGGCCGGCTATGACGTCGTCGGCGTCACGCTCCAGCTCTACGACCACGGCGCGGCCCTGAAGAAGAAGGGCGCCTGCTGCGCGGGTCAGGACATCCACGACGCCCGCCTCGCCGCCGAGATGCTGGGCATTCCTCACTATGTCCTCGACTATGAGAGCCGCTTTCGCGACGCCGTCATCGACCAGTTCGCCGACTCTTACTTGAAGGGCCAGACGCCGGTCCCCTGCATTCGCTGCAATCAGACGGTGAAGTTCCGCGACCTGCTGGCTGTCGCCCGCGATCTCGGCGCCGCCGCCATGGCGACCGGCCACTATGTCGGCCGCGCCGTCGCCGCCGACGGCCAGGCCCAGATGCGTAAGGCGATCGATCCGTCGCGCGACCAGTCCTACTTCCTGTTCGCCACGACGCGCGACCAGCTCGACTATCTGCGCTTCCCCCTCGCCGGTCTGGAGAAACCCGCCGTGCGCGGCGTCGCCCAGTCGCTGGGCCTGCGCATCGCGTCCAAGCCCGACAGCCAGGATATCTGCTTCGTCCCGTCCGGCGACTACCGCACCCTGATCGACCGCCTGCGCCCGCAGGGTCGCGAAGCCGGCGAGATCGTGCACATGGACGGCCGCGTTCTGGGGGCCCACGCCGGCATCACCGACTACACCATCGGCCAGCGTCGCGGTCTGAACATCGCCGTCGGCGAGCCCCTGTTTGTGACGAAGCTCGACCCCGACAACCGCCGGGTCATCGTCGGTCCGCGCGAGGCCCTGCTGACCGCCTCCCTGACGCTGGACGAAACCAACTGGCTGGGCGACGAAGCCTCGATCGAGGCCGCCGCCGAGGCCGGCGCGCCGGTGCTGGCCCGCGTCCGCTCGACCCGTCCGCCCTCGCCTGCTCGCCTCACGATGCAGGACGGCGCGATCTCGGTCGTCTTCGAGGAAGGCGAGGAAGGCGTCGCCCCCGGCCAGGCCTGC
>CAMLNY010000423.1 GCA_946481405.1 uncultured Brevundimonas sp.
CCTCTGCCGCATCCGGCGCGGCCGCGAACTCCGAATCCTCGTGCTCGGCGCCGAAGGTCGCGGTCCAGCCCTCGCGGAACTCCAGAACGCCCTGGTACTCATAGCGCCGGTTCTCGCCCTCGGCCGAGAAGGTGACGGCGGCTCCGTTCAGGTTCTCGCGATCGGTGTGGGTGTAGCCATAGGCGACGCGGTTGCTCAGGCGACCGTCGAACAGGTCGAAGTTCAGGCCGGCGTAGGACACCATTTCCTTCGTGCTGGAGGTCTCGCGCGTATCGCCGAAGGCGTAGGTCGGCGGCGCGAAGCCGTCGACGTCCAGCATCCCGTCCGAATAGACGGCGCGCAGGTCGAGGGAGACGGCCTCGGTGACGCGGATGTTCGCCCGACCGCTCAGGCCGAAGTTCTTGAAGCCGTCGTCCTCGGTTCCGCGGGCGAAGGCCGAGAAGCCATCGGTCTGATAGTGGGAAGCGGCCAGACGCCAGGTCGCGCGCTCGCCCGCCCCGCCGATATTCCCGCGCAGCCAGGTCGTGCCGGGCGAGCCGGCCTCTGCGTCGATGCCGGCCTGGAACGGGCGTGTCGGTTCGGCGGTGACCAGATTGACCACGCCGCCGATCGCCTGAGAGCCCCACAGGGTCGACTGGGCGCCGCGCAGCACCTCGATGCGCGCGACGTCGCCGATCAGCAGATTGCCGAAATTGTAGCCGCCCCCGGTGCCGGACGGGTCGTTCAGCTTCACGCCGTCGATGACGGCCGCCGTCTGGTCGCTTTCCGCGCCGCGAATCCGCAGGGCGGTCACCGAGCCGATTCCGCCGGTGCGCGTCACGTTGACGCCCGGGGTGCGGATCAGCAGGTCGGCGACGGCGACGGTCTGGGCAGCCTCGATGTCTTCCGACGTCAGCACGCTCACGGACTGGCCGACGCGATCGGCGGGCTGGGCCGAGCGGTTGGCGGTGACGACGACGTCGTCGAGCAGGGTCGGGTCGGTCACGGCCGCGACGGTCTGGGCGGAAGCCGCATTGGCGGCGAGAAGCAGCGCGGCCACGGCGGCGCCGGCGATCAGTTGGATTTTC
Organism: uncultured Brevundimonas sp.; assembly: GCA_946481405.1. Next base: position 1,068 of record CAMLNY010000423.1, read on the forward strand.
ATTCGGGTCCTGTCCCTCGTTTGACAACGAGCCGGCCCGACGAGCGGCCACGATCGGACAGGGACGCGTCCGGTCGCGACCACGCGGCGCGCGCGGCCCAACAGACGTCGTCATTCGGGAAAAGACCCGTTCCGCCCGGCACACCACGTCCGCGCGAAGGACGACCACGACGGGCAGGTCTCCTGGCTCGCGGGTCAACGCCGGTGCGCGCCGCCTTCCCAGACCGTCCGCCGAGGCTTCGGATCCAGTGGCTGTTGGCGCGCGGGCTCGCCGCTTACAGTTGCGTGGGCAGCCCGGGTTTCGCACCCGAGTTCCCTTTTCATCTCCATCTCTGGAGAACCTGTCGCGGCGCGGCCTTTAGGCCAAAGCGTCGCCAGCGGCAATGGCTGTCGGCTGTTCAGGGAAGTGGCGCACCCGAGAGGATTCGAACCTCTGACCCCTGCCTTCGGAGGGCAGTACTCTATCCAGCTGAGCTACGGGTGCATCCGCCGGGCCTCGCGGCCGGACGAAGGGCCTTACAGCAGGCGCGGGCGGGGCTCAATCCCGAATGGGCGAACGCAACCGGTCCAGTCTGGACGATTTGTAAGGTTGCCCCGGCGGCGGGCTGGTCTAGCGTCCGGGCGGCTGTTCGATGGAGATTGCGATGCGTGCGCTGGTTCTGGGTCTTCTGTGTCTGCTTGGCGCCTGCGCCACCGCCCCGGCGGCGGATCCGTCCGGCGACAGTCTGGACGCCGTGGCGCGGGACTATGTGCATCTGATCCTCGAGATCGGGGAGCGGGAGCCCGGCTATGTCGACGCCTACTATGGGCCGAAGGAATGGGCCGATGAAGCGAAGGCCAGCCCGCGCGACGTGCCGGCCCTGATCCAGGGCGCGGCGTCCCTGACCCAGCGTCTGAACGCCATCCCGACGCGGGGTGCGGACCCGATGGTGGTGCAGCGCAAAGCCTATCTGCTGGCCCACGTCTCGGCCGCCTCGGCGCGTCTGCGCATGATCGGCGGGGAGCGGATGAGCTTCGCCGACGAGGCCTACGCCCTGTTCGGCGTCCGCCCCGAACTGAAGCCGCTCGGCGACTACGACCCCGTTCTGGCCCGGATCGGTGCGCTCGTGCCGGGCGACGGTCCTCTGGCCACGCGGGTCTCGACCTTCCGCAACCAGTTCGTCATCCCGACCGACCGGCTGCAGGCCGTGATGGACGCCGCCATCGCCGAGTGCCGGACGCGGACCCTGCGCCACATCCGCCTGCCCGCGAACGAGAACTTCACCCTTGCCTTCGTCACGGACAAGCCGTGGTCCGGCTACAACTATTTCCAGGGCGGGGCGGCGTCCAAGATCGAGATCAATACCGACCAGCCGATCTTCACCGACCGGCTCGCGGAGCAGGAGGCCTGGTACCATGAGGTGCTGGGCTTCCAGGCCTCGGACCGCTATCCCGGCCGCGGCGTGTTCATGCGCGCGGCACCGATCGACGTGTCGTCCATCGTCCA
>CAMLNY010000424.1 GCA_946481405.1 uncultured Brevundimonas sp.
ATTGATCTCGTCGTAGCCCATGGCAGCGCCGATCCTGGCCGCCTCCGCCAGCTGCGCCGGGTCCGACCCGCCGAGCTGCAGCGCCACCGGATGCTCGACCGCATCGAAGCCCAGCAGCCGCTGGCGATCCCCGTGGATCACCGCCGGCGCCGTCACCATCTCGGTATAGAGCACCGCCCGCGCCGACAGGGCGCGGTGGAAGGCCCGGCAATGCCGGTCGGTCCAGTCCATCATCGGCGCGACGGACAGGCGGTGGGCGGGATGGGCGGTCATGGTCGGCGACCCAATAGGCGCAAAAGCCTGAAAAGTCAGCTTTCCAGCCGCCTGACGATAGCCTCGGCCGCCTGCACGGCGCTCACCGCCGTCGTGTCGATGCGGATTTCGGGCGCCTCCGGCGCCTCATACGGGCTGTCGACCCCCGTGAAGTTGGGCAGGGTCCCGGCACGCGCCTTGGCGTACAGCCCCTTCACATCCCGCGCCTCGGCGACGGCCAGCGGCGCATCGACGAACACCTCGATGAACTCTCCCTCGCCCATCAGCTCGCGCGCCATCCGTCGCTCGGCCCTGAAGGGTGAGATGAAGGCGGTGATGACGATCAGGCCCGCGTCGGCCATCAGCTTCGCCACCTCGGCGACCCGTCGGATGTTCTCGACCCGGTCCTCCTCGGTGAAGCCCAGATCCCGGTTCAGTCCGTGACGGACGTTGTCGCCGTCAGCAGATAGGTGTGCCGTCCCAGCGCGTGCAGCCGCTTGTCCACCAGATTGGCGATGGTCGACTTTCCGGCCCCGGACAGTCCGGTCAGCCAGACGACCGCCCCTTTCTGTCCCTTCATCGCCGCCCGTGCGTTCCGGTTCACGTCGATGGCCTGCCAGTGGATGTTGTCGGCGCGCCGGAGCGCGAAGCGGATCATCCCCGCCCCCACCGTCCGGTTGGTGATCCGGTCGACCAGGATGAAACCGCCCAGATCGCGGCTGGTGTCATAGGGGTCGAAGGCGATCGGCCGGTCCAGCGAAAGGTTGCAGACCGCGATGTCATTCAGCTCAAGCTTCCGGGCCGCCAGCTTCTCAAGCGTGTTCACGTTGACCCGGTGCTTGATCGCCGTGACCTGGGCCGTCGCCGTCCGCGCCCCGGCCTTGAGCAGGTAGGACCGGCCCGGCGACAGGGCGTCCTCGTCCATCCAGACGACGGTCGCCTCGAACTGGTCCGCGACTTCGGCCGGGCTGTTCGCCGCCACGATGACATCCCCGCGCGAGACGTCGATCTCGTCTTCCAGCGTCAGGGTCACCGACTGTCCCGCCGCCGCCTCGGCCAGATCACCGGGCATGGCCACGATCCGTGCGACCCGGCTCTCGCGCCCCGCCGGCAGGACCCGCACGCGGTCTCCGGCAAGCACCGTCCCGGCCGCGATCAAACCCGCGTAGCCGCGAAACTCCGGGTTTGGACGATTGACCCACTGCACCGGCATACGGAAGGACCGGGCCGCCGTGTCGTCCCCGACCTCGACCTCTTCGAGCCAGGCCAGAAGGGTCGGCTGGTCGAAGCCGGGCGCGGCCGCGACCACCCCCTCCCCGGTCAGTCCCGACAGGGCGATGGGCGTCACATCCTCCAGACCGATGCTGTCGGCGAAGGCGCGATAGTCCTCCACGATCTCGGCGAACAGGCCGGCATCCCAATCGACCAGATCCATCTTGTTGACCGCCAGCACGACCTTCCGGATGCCCAGCAGGGCGCAAAGGTACGAATGCCGCCGCGTCTGGACCAGCAGGCCCTTGCGCGCATCGATCAGGATCACCGCCGCGTCGGCGGTCGAGGCGCCGGTGACCATGTTGCGCGTGTACTGCTCGTGCCCCGGGGTGTCGGCGACGATGAACTTCCGCTTCTCCGTGGCGAAGAACCGGTAGGCCACGTCGATCGTGATCCCCTGTTCCCGCTCGGCCGCCAGCCCGTCGACCAGGAGGGCGAAGTCGATCTTGGCGCCTTGCGTCCCGACCTTCTTAGAGTCGGCCTCCAGCGCCGACATCTGGTCGTCGAGGATTGTACGCGTGTCGTAGAGCAGCCGTCCGATCAGGGTCGACTTGCCGTCGTCCACCGAGCCGCAGGTGATGAAGCGCAGCAGGGATTTCATCAGAAATACCCCTCCGCCTTCTTTTTCTCCATGGAGGCGGTCTGGTCGTGATCGATGACCCGCCCCTGACGTTCGGAGGTGGTGGAGGCCTTCATCTCGGCGATGATGTCGGCGACCGAGGCCGCTCGGCTCTCGACCGCCCCGGTCAGCGGATAGCAGCCCAGCGTCCTGAACCGGACCGACCGCAGTGTCGGCTCTTCGCCCGGCTTCAGCCGCATGCGCTTGTCATCGACCAGGATCAGCGCCCCGTCCCGTTCGACCACCGGCCGTTCGGCGGCGAAATACAGCGGCACCACCGGGATGTTTTCCGCCTCGATGTATTGCCACACATCCAGCTCGGTCCAGTTCGAGATCGGGAAGACGCGAATGCTCTCCCCCGCCCCGATCCGGGTGTTGTATAGCCGCCAG
>CAMLNY010000425.1 GCA_946481405.1 uncultured Brevundimonas sp.
CGTGGATCCCGAAGACCTCGCGGTCCAGCACCCTGCGCACGGTCCCGTCGGGCACCAGGCTCGCCAGGAGGGCGGCGGGCCGGGCCGCCAGCGTCCGCCCGGCTGCTGGGTTCGCTGTCGGGGCGCCGACCGGCCGGGGAAGAGGGCGTCGAAACGATCGAACAGTTCGCGACGATACTGTTCGGCCAGATCCTTGTCCTGGATGGCGCCGGCCGCCTCGCGCAGCCGCCCTTTCAACCCGGCGCGGCGCTCGGGCGTATCCAGCGGCTCGGCCTCGGCCTCGCGGCGAAACAGGACCTCGGCGAAGGGCCGGGTCTCCTGCATCGCCTGACGCAGGGCCGGGGCGCCCTTGTCGCGCAGGACGTCGTCGGGGTCCTGTCCGCCCTCCAGCAGGGCGAAGCGGAACGACCGACCGGGCTTCAGTAGCGGCAAGGCGCGCTCGATGGCGCGATAGGCGGCTCGTTGTCCCGCTCCGTCGCCGTCGAAACACAGGACCGGCTCGGAGGAGACCCGCCAGAGCAGAGCCATCTGTTCCTCGGTCAGGGCCGTGCCCAGCGGGGCCACGGCCGGCAGGCCCGCCCGCTGACAGGCGATGACGTCCATGTATCCCTCGACGACGATGATCGCCTGCGTGGATTTGGACTCGGCGCCGAGGATGCGCCGCGCCTCCGGCAGGCCATAGAGGGTCGCCCCCTTGTGGAAAAGCGGGCTCTCCGGCCCGTTCAGATATTTAGCCCGGTCGTCGGGATTCATCGCCCGCCCGCCGAAGCTGACGATCCGCCCGCGCGCATCGAGGATCGGGAACATCAACCGGTCGCGGAACCGGTCATAGGGCGCGCCGCCGCCCTCGGGCGAGATCAGCAGGCCGGCCTCGACCAGATCGCCCGGCCTGGCCCCGCGCTGGACCAGCGCCTGCTTCAGCCCCTCGCGATCGTTCGGCGCATAGCCCAGCCCGAACCGGTCCCACTGGTCCTCGGGCAGGCCGCGGCGGTCGAGATAGTCGCGCGCCGCCTTGCCGGTCGACCGGCGCAGGTTCGCCGCAAACCATTTCTGGGCCAGCTCCATCCAGTCGGAGAGGCCCTGACGCTTCTGCTCGCGCTCGGCGGCCTGTGGGTCCTCGGCCGGCATCTGCATCCCGGCCTCGGCGGCCAGACGCTCGACCGCCTCGGGGAAGGACAGCCGCTCGGTCTCCTGCAGGAAGTTGATGACGTCGCCGTGCTTGCCGGAGCTGAAGTCGTGGAAGAAGCCTTTGTCATCGTTCACGAAAAACGAGGGTGACTTTTCCTTGGTGAATGGACTCAGGCCGACCCACTCGCGTCCCTGACGCTTGAGCTTCACCGACCGACCGATGACATCGGACGGGCGAAGGCGGGCCTTCAGTTCTTCAAGAAAGCGGTCATCGAAGCGCACCGACGCTGTATAGCGCGCAACCCCCCAGACGTGGCGGTTAACCTCTCGTTAACCAATCAGGCGAAAGCTCGGCCATAAGATTATGTTTTCAATGAACATTTTTCGGTCCGATTGTGGAACTATCCACAGGGGACAGGGTTAATCCACTGTTACTCCGGCGCAGAAGCACCGCCACCTTCTTCCAGTCTTGAGTCGCTGCATGTTCATCGCCATCGCCCAGCCGGCGGTCGAGCCCATTGGACCCGATGCCGTCGCCACCCCCTACGCCCCGATCGTTCACGATCTGACGCCGCGCGCGCTGCACGCCCGTCTGCTGCTGAACGCCGCCCAGCGCCGCCTGCGCGGCCTCGAGCGAAAGCGGGCCGACCGACCCGAGGACGCCGACTACTGGCTGCACGCCGCGCCGGTGGCGGTCCGCAAGGCCTGCGCCCTGCGCGAGGACCGCAGCTTCGCGCCCCTGCCCTAGACGGCCGCGCTCAGGCAGCGAGGCGCTGCGCGCCGAGCGGTAGCGCGTCTAAAGATACCCCAGCCACCAGTCGCGGCGGCGCGCCTTCACGCCCGCGAACCACCGCGTCGGCGGATAGAGGACGGCGAGGATCAGCAACCAGAAGCCATAGGTCCCCAAAAGGCTGAAGCCCCAGCCTTCCGGCGGCCCCATGAACAGCGGGTTGTAGAAGCCCGACACAGGCAGGCCCATGGCCACGCCCACACCCATGGCCAGCAGATGCGCCAGCCAGATGTGCAGCACATAGGCGAACAACGGCGCGCGCCCGAAGGCCAGCAGGAAGTCCGCGACCGGTCCCTTCGCCCGCTCCAGCAGCGGCAGCAGGGCCAAGGCGATCCCGAGGGTGATCAAGACGAACTGGAGCGACGGCGGATACTTCTGCACGTCGATGAAGTCGCCGATCGTCTTCCAGAGTTCGGGATGCGGCTCCCATGGCTTGGAGTCGCCGTATATCTGCAGCGCCCGCAGCACCGCAAAGGCGGCGATCATCGACACGCCCAGAATCGTCAGCGTCCTGCGCCGTTCGGCCGTCTCCAGCGTGAAGACCGACCCCATGCCGTAGCCCAGCAGCATGATCCCGAACCACGGCAGGATCGGATAGGCGAACAGGACC
>CAMLNY010000426.1 GCA_946481405.1 uncultured Brevundimonas sp.
ACTGCGCGTCGCCGCGCTCGCTGCGGTCGTTCGCGTCGATCTGGACGGGGCGCTGGCCGCGACCCATCCGTATCGCCGGGCCTATCTGCCGGTGAACCGGCTCGAAGACGGGACGATGTTCAATTGGTAGGCCGGACCGTTCTCGCCGCGAGCGTCGCCGCTCTCGCCCTGCAGGCCGGGATCGCCCACGCCCAGAACGCCGTCGCCCGGCCCGACCGCTGGCCGACCGCCCACAGCCCCGCCGCCCTGACCGGTCCGGCGACCGAGGCGCGCGTTCGCGAACTGCTGGCGGCCATGACCATCGAGGAGAAGGTCGGTCAGTTGATCCAGGCCGACATCGGCTCGATCAAACCCGAGGATCTCGCCACCTACCCTATCGGCTCCATCCTCGCGGGCGGCAGTTCCTCGCCGGGCGGCAACGAGCGATCCGGGCCAGAGGCCTGGCTGGAATTGTCTCGCGCCTTCCGTGAAGCCGCCGCCGAGCGCCCCGGCGCCCGCATCCCCCTCCTGTTCGGCGTCGACGCCGTCCACGGCCATTCCAACATCGTCGGCGCCACCCTGTTTCCGCACAACATCGGCCTCGGCGCGGCGCGGAACCCGGCGCTGATGCAGCGGATCGGCGAGATCACTGCGATTGAGCTGCGCGTCACCGGGCTCGACTGGACCTTCGCCCCGACTCTCGCCGTCCCCCGCGACGATCGCTGGGGACGCACCTATGAGGGCTTCTCCGAGGAGCCCGGCATCGCCCGCGACTACGCCGGGGTGCTGGTTCGCGGCCTTCAGGGCGAGCTTCGCGACAGCCACGGCCTCGCCTCGGGCCACGTCATGGGCTCGGCCAAGCACTTCCTCGCCGACGGCGGCACGACCGAGGGTCGAGATCGGGGCGACGCCGCCATGTCGGAACAGGAACTGATCGACGTCCACCTGTCCGGCTATCGCGAGGCCATCGACGCGGGCGTCCTGTCGGTCATGGTCTCCTTCTCCAGCTGGAACGGCGCGAAGCACACGGGCAACCGCTCCCTGCTGACCGACGTCCTGCGCGGACCGCTGGGCTTCGAAGGCCTGTTGATCGGCGACTGGGACGCGCACGCCGCCCTGCCCGGCTGCCGGTCGGACTCCTGTCCGGACGCGATCAACGCCGGGCTCGACATGTTCATGGCTCCCAACGCCTGGAAGGCCCTCTACGACAACACCCTGGCCCAGGCGCGGTCCGGCGAGATTTCCGCTGCGCGTCTTGACGAGGCGGTCGCCCGCATCCTGCGCACAAAGATCGCCGCGGGCGTGTTCGAAGCCGCCGACCCCATCGAAGGCCGGTTCGAGGTCATCGGCTCGGCCGACCATCGCGACTTGGCCCGCCGGGCCGTACGTCAGTCGCTGGTGTTGCTGAAGAACGAAAACGCCGTCCTCCCCATCCGCCCGGACGCGCGCGTGCTGGTCGCGGGCGCCTTCGCCGACGACATCGGCATGGCGGCCGGGGGCTGGACCATCGGCTGGCAGGGCGTGGGCAACACCAACGCCGACTTCCCCGGCGCGACCTCGATCTGGGCCGGTCTGCGCGACGCCGTGAGCGAGATCGGCGGGACCGCGACCCTGTCCCCTGACGGAGCCTATACTGACAAGCCCGACGTCGCCGTGGTCGTCTTCGGCGAGACGCCCTACGCCGAGTTTTACGGCGATCAGGACACCCTCGATTTCGCCCCGACCGGCCCGCTGGAGACCCTGAGGCGTCTCAAGGCCGAGGGCGTACCGACCGTCGCCGTCTTCCTGTCGGGTCGTCCGCTCTGGACCAATCCGGAGATCAACGCCGCCGACGCCTTCGTCGCCGCCTGGCTGCCCGGCAGCGAGGGCGCCGGGATCGCCGACGTGCTGGTCGCCGGCGCCGACGGCGCGCCGCGACACGACTTCACCGGAACCCTCAGCTTCTCCTGGCCCCGCAGCGCCGGGCAGTCGCCACAGAATGTCGGCGCTCCCGGCTACGACCCGCAGTTCGCCTTCGGCTACGGCCTGTCCTATGCCCGCCTCGCCGCGGTCCCGACGCTCAGCGAGGACGACGGCCTGCCCGAGGACGCCACGCCCCTGCCGCGCTTCTTCGCCTCGGGCCGGTTCGTCGCCCCGTGGTCCCTGACCCTGCGCGACGCCTCGGGCAACCATCGGGTCGAGAGCCCTGGCGCGGCCGCCAGCCCCTCGGACGGCCTCGCCATGGCGCCCATCGACGGTCAGGCCCAGGAATCCGCCCGTCGCTTCCGCTTCGCCTCCGAGGAGGCCGTCGTCATCGTCGGCGGCCCGCCGATGACCGTCGGACCGGATCTGGCCGTGTCGATCCGCTACCGCGCCGATGCGTCTGTGCGGCTCGCCGTCGGACGAGGCGCGATCACCCTCCCGGAGAGCGACTGGACCACCACGGTCACGCCGCTCGGCTGCTTCCGCGGCCTGGACTCGCTCACCGTGTCCCAGATCCAGATCGACGCCCCGATCGGCGCCGAGGTGGTGCTTGAGGACCTTCGTCTGGTGGAGTTCGGCATG
>CAMLNY010000427.1 GCA_946481405.1 uncultured Brevundimonas sp.
ACCTCCGCCGGGGCGTGCGAGCCCAGCTCGCGGACGGGCAGCAGCTCACCGACGACCGCGTTTGCTACAGGATCAAGTGCCCGACGGCAGCCCTGCCCAATCCGCAGGTGGAGGCGCTGAAGGCCGACGGGCGGGCGCTGGTCCTGTTTCAGGGACCGCACGGCTATGTGTCGCCGTCGATGCTGTCGAAGCCCGACTGGGCGCCGACGTGGAACTATGTGGTCGTCTGGTACGAGGTCGAGGTGGGCTTCGTTCCGGAGGAGAACCGGCGGGCCGTCGAGGATCTGGCGCAGGCGCTGGAAGGTGAGGCGTGGAGCGTCGACCGGCTCGGCGACCGGTATGAGCGGCTGTTGAGAGGTGTCATCGCCTTCCGCGCCCGGGTCACCCGCGCCGAGGCCCGGTTCAAGCTGGGCCAGGACGAGAGCGCCGCCGGGTTCGGGGAGATCCTGTCCGGTCTGGGGCCGTCGCCCCTGACCGAACTGATGCGGCGGGCGCGGCCCGATCAGGCCTGACGCACGGCGCGTGCAAGGTAGCAGCCGCGCGGGGCGAAGTGGATGTGGGCCTGTTCCACCGCCGGGTTCTCGAACCATTCCGCCAGACGGGCGTCTAGGTCGGCGCCGTCGAGGACCTGGCCGTCGATCATCATGTTGCGGCGGTCGTAGACGCGGAGCGAGATCGGGCGTTTGCGCAACATATGGGGCGCCTCGGTCAGGGGTTCGGAGCGGACGGCGGCTTCGCGGACGAAGATCGGGCCGGCGGCGCGATAGGGGGAGGTCTCGTCGGTCAGGTGGGCGTGGTTGACGAGGACCAGGGCCTCTCCGGCCGAGGCGTCGCGAAGGCTGACGCGGCAGGGGGCGCGGCCGTCCTGATCGGCGATCCAGCGGCGGGCGCCGACCGCGGCCAGTTCGGCGTCGGGCAGGGCTTCGATGCGCCAGGTCATGGGTCTGTCTCCGGGTTCGGGCAGAAAGATGCGACGAACCGCGCGCGGCGTCTGGCGGGTTTCGGCCGTTGCGCCGCGCCGCTGGCCACCCCACAACGGAGAGCATGAACGCGCCTTTTAAAACCCCGTCCGCCGAACCCCCTCTGTGGGACCTGTCCGATCTCTATGCGTCGAAGGACGATGCGAGGATCGTCGCGGATCTGGAGGCGGCCCGCGCGGCGGTGACGGAGATGAACGCGCTGCAGGGTCGGTTCCTCGCGGAGCGGGCCGATGCGAAGGCCTTGGGCGCGACGCTGGACCGGGCCATCGCCCTGTACGAACAGGCGTCCGAGAAGCTGGGCGCATTGGGCGCCTATGCCTTCCTCGCGGCCTCGACCAACCGCAACGACGCGGGAGCGCAGGGGTTCGAGGCCGATCTGCGCGAGAAGATCACGACCATCGCCACGCCGACCGTCTGGCTGACGCTGGAGATCAACCGGCTGGAGGAGGTCGAGATCGAGGCGGCGCTGGCGGCCGATGCGGGGGCGACGAAGTGGCGGCCGTGGCTGCGCCGGGTGCGGGCCATGAAGCCGCATGAACTGTCCGAGGAGCTGGAAACCTTCGTCGCCGAGCGGTCGCCGATCGCGGCCCAATGGCCCCGGCTGTTCGACGAGACCCTGGCCGCGCTGAAGGTCGAGAGCGGCAAGGAGACGCTGACCCTCGCCGAGGCGCTGAACCAGCTGTCCGATCCGAAGGAGGCGAAGCGGAAGGCGGCGGCCGAGGGGCTGAATGTCGCCCTGGCCGCGCGGGTCCCGACGCTGGCGCTGGTGCTGAACACGGTGGCGGCCGACAAGGCCATGGAGGACCGCTGGCGCGGGTTCAAACGCCCGGCCGACAGCCGACATCTGGCAAACGAGGTCGACGGCGAGGCGGTCGTGGCGGCGGCCTATCCGATGCTGTCGCACCGCTACTATGCGCTGAAGGCCAAGGCTCTGGGCAAGGCGAAGCTGGACCAGTGGGATCGCAACGCGCCGCTGGAGACGACGGCGCCGCGCGGGTTTGACTGGAACCAGGGGCGCGAACTGGTTCTGGAGAGCTTCAACGATCTGGGCGGGGAGTTCGCCGAACGGGCCGGGCGGTTCTTCGACAAGCCGTGGATCGACGGGCGGGCGCGGGCCGGGAAACAGTCGGGCGCCTACGCCCACCCGGTGACGGCCGATCGGCACCCCTATGTCTTCCTGAACTGGATGGGCGAGCGGCGCGACGTGCTGACGCTGGCGCATGAACTGGGGCATGGGGTGCATCAGACGCTGGCGGCCGAGAAGGGGACCCTGCTGGCCGATACGCCGCTGACGCTGGCTGAGACGGCGTCGATCTTCGCCGAGGGGCTGACCTTCGACCGGCTGCTGGCGACGGCGCCGAAGGCCGAGCAGCGTGGGCTGCTGGCCGGGCGGATCGAGGACGGGCTGAACACCGTGGTGCGCCAGATCGCCTTCCACCAATTCGAGACCCGGTTCCACGAGGCGCGCAAGGCCGGCGAACTGAGCCCCGACGAGATCGGCGGACTGTGGCTGGAGGTGATGG